>JAFVHC010000376.1 GCA_017474705.1 Bacillota bacterium | reverse complement strand
TGATATCATGAAGTCACAAACAACGAAAATCCAAAAAAAGGAGATCTTACCCATGAATGTACCGAAAGTCAAAACAGCTGTCATTGGATGCGGCATGATCAGCAACATCTATATCCGTAATCTGAAGAAAATGTTCTATATCATCGACCTGGTAGCCGTCTGTGATGTATTTGCTGCCGCGGCGGAAGAGAAAGCTAAGACTTTCGGCGTTGAAAAGGTCATGACGGTCGAGGAGATCGCACAGGATCCGGAGATCGAGCTCGTCATCAACCTGACCGGCCCCGGCGTCCACTATCAGATCATCAAGCAGATGCTGGAAGCGGGCAAAAATGTGTTCACTGAGAAGATCTTCACCACAGATCTGGAACAGTCCAAAGAACTGGTCCGTCTGGCTGATGAAAAGGGCCTGTATCTGGGCGTAGCGCCGGACACCGTGCTTGGTGCGGGCATCCAGACAGCGAAGAAGATCATTGAGTCCGGTCTGATCGGCGAGATCACTTCCGTGCAGGCGACGATCAACCGCAATCAGCTTATGAATTCCGAGGTCTTCCGCGTGCTGCGCGGTGCCGGCGGACAGCTGCCTTACGATCTGGGAATCTATTATATTGCCACACTCCTGGCGGTCGTGGGTCCCGTCAAGGAGATCAGTGCTTTTGGCAATCCGGCGCCTTTGCATGAGCCGGAACTGCTGACCATAAATGGCGATCTGGATCCGTGGCAGATCCCGGGAAGCAATGTGCTGACCGCAGCACTTCGCTTTGAAAATGGTGCGCTGGGTACCGTGCATTTCGATGGAAATACCATCAGTGCCGAACAGCATGCGATCGCGGTCTTTGGAACAGAGGGGATCTTAAAGATCGGTGATCCGAACTTCTTTGGCAGCGAGGTCAAGCTGATCCGCGGCGAGACCGGCGAGTGCGTGGTTCCTTTCACGCATGGTTTTGATGGTAAGAACCGTGTGGAAGACCCGCAGTGGTTCGATGCATATGGACATCGTGGCATCGGCGCGGCGGAGCTTGCATGGGCACTGCGTACCGGCCGCAAGCAGATCCGCTGCAGCAAGGAGTTCGGCCTGCATTGCCAGGAAGTCCTGTTTGGAATGGACAAGTCTGTTGAAACGGGTGCTGTTTATAAGATGGAGTCCGGTTTTGTTATGAAAGGACTGGAATCCGGACATTATGACACCGTCTCCAATGGGTTCGCGACCGGCAGTGCCGAGAAATCCTTAGTTAAATGATGGACGGGAACAGAATCATAGAAGGGGATCTTCTCCTGAAAGAGGATGCTTCTTTTGAGGAGAATGTCCGGTGTACAGGAACGATCACGATCGAAGAGGGCGTCACATTGACCGCTTCTCGGTATGCCCTGGTCTCCGCAAAGGATCTTGTGCTTAAGGGCAAGATCCTCATCGCCGGAGAGGAGGAAGGCTTCAAACCCGGCCATGTATTTGGTAAAGAAGCCAAGAACCCGCTGGTACTTAAGATCGAGGACCAGCTAACGATCGACGGGGGATCGATCGTAGCCAAAGAGGCCGTGATCGCTGCCGGCAGAGGCAGTTTCCGCGGCGAAGTTTCACTGACAGGCATGTTCGGGTTCGAAGAGCTGACGATGCTTCCTGGTGCGTGCCTGGTCACGCGCGGCGGCAGCTGGCTGATCACGGAGCGCATGGATATCGGCGATGACGCGGTGTTCGATCTGTCGGAGACCGAGATCTGTGTAATCAAGTCCCGAAAGGGCGATGATCTGGAAGGAGCCAAGGGCGGCTTCTACGATCATGAGGGTTACGGTGATACCAGGATCGGCCGGCGCGTCTCCGTCCTGGGCGATGATACCTTTATCTGGCTGTGGTTCGGCCGCACGGAAGGCGCGTTCCAGACGATCCGCGGCAACATCGTACTGAAATGCTGCGAAGGCATTTTCACCGATGCGGATGATATGAAAAACATAGAAACTTCAGAGATCATCGGAAGCGGGACCGAGGAAGATCCCTTCCGCTATACGTACCGTGAGATCGATCCGGAGTATGAATATCATAATTCGCGCAAACTCGCGGTCGACGCGGTAGTGAACAACGCTCTGCAGGATCGCCTGCCGGGCTGCCTGATCTTCGATTTCAATAAAGAATTGTTCGCTTTCACCGAAAAGCATTTCCGTGCCGGCAATATCCTGATCCATGAACTGTATTTTGATCCGCCGACGATCCGTGCGTTCGCTGATTTTTCCGCAATCGTGACGGAGGCCTGAGCCAAAGGAGCAGCCATGAAAAACAAAGCACATCTCGAAACGATCAACCACTTTTCCTGTGTCGTCCTGGACGCGGCCAAGTGTCATAAAGCCTGGGAAAAAGCGTTCAACGTACAGATCCCGGCTATGATGGCTCCGCAGGAAGACATGCCGGATGATCTGCTTTCGCTTTTCAACAATGTGCCCACCTATCGAGGCGGCCCGTGGCCGGAGCCTAAGGATTACGGCGTCGACCAACCGCTGTTGGCACCATTTTATCAGCCCGAACAAAAGATGATCGAGGTCAAGGCAGCGGGCTGCATGCCATCCCTGACGGAGTTCTATGATCGCTTCGGTGCCGGAGTCCAGTATTTTGGCATCGTGGAAGGCGATAACCGGGATCCTTTCCTGGACGAGCTGAAAGAGCGCTATAGCGTGGAGAAACTGGAAGAACTTTTCTATGATCCCATGCCGGGTGATTTCTGCGTAGCTGAAACGGAAAAGCTTCTTGGCTTCAATATCTGCGTGAAGCAGGATGGGGCTTTGAATGGCCTGATCGAAGAATCGATCCCCGCGACCATCGAAGCAGCGATCGTCGTTCCCGCACTGGAAGAAGCGGTGCGCAACTGGACAGAGATCTTCGAGATCCAGGAGCCGGAGATCCGGACGGTTATGGAGACTGGGCTTTTGCGTGGTAAGAAAAAAGAGTTCTCTTTCCGTTACGCGCGGGTGGATGGAGCGCCATTTGTGCTGTATCTTGTGGAAGGCACCGCAGCGAGCCCCTTTGCGGATTTTGCAGAGAAAAACGGCTTCGGCATCCATCACATCACATTCCGGATGGATGAGGATCGTGCTGCCTTCATCGCTCGCATGAAGAATGGACTGGGTATAGACGTCCTGACGGAATATGATCTGGAAGACAGACATTATATCGTCTTTGATTCTGCCGAGCTCATGGGAGCGAACATTGCGATCACCCGATGATACAAAAGTATATATGAATAAGACCGCTGGCTGATGCCGGCGGTCTTTTGCGTTATAGTTTACAGAT
>JAFVHC010000375.1 GCA_017474705.1 Bacillota bacterium | reverse complement strand
CTGCCGTGCTCCTGTGCAAAAACACATAAAAAGAGCACTGAGACGGTCATTTTGATCATCTCAGTGCTTTTTTTCAGGAGTGCAGAACATTGCCGCATCGCGGACAGAACGTAACGGATGCATCCGGCAGCTGAAAACCGCATTCCGGGCAGAATCGACTGCTATCCGCATTCATCGGTGGGTCAAATGGAGAAGATGGTTTTGTATCATTGTTATACTGGTAGATCTGACGTCCTCGAGGCCATGTGAGATCATAGGACAGTGTACGGATCAATGTCTGACCAGGATCCAGCGTGGCTTTCCAAGTGACTTTGCCGGTCTCAGCCTGTAGAGTGGCACCGGAAAGGTCGATAGGTTCGACCTGGATATCGTTGTTGTTTGAAACGGGGATGCGGTCCAAAATCTCCAGAGCAGCCGCCTGCGGCAGCTGTGAGAGGATGCGGATCTCGAAGGACAGATGCTGCACCGTACGTTTCTTCAGCAGTTGATCCTGTTTGCGGTCCATCTGTTGATCACGGCGCACCTGCACGCGTTCATCACGACCAAGAGAAAGGAGAAAATCTTCTTCTGTCATATTTGGCGTGATGCTGACCTTTCCTCCATAGACGCCGCGCAGATACAAGGCTGCGGTGATCTGCTGCAGTGGCCAGTCACTGCCTTTGATCCGGGCTGTCAGCCAGGCTGTGGAAGACTTGGCCGGGACAGCCGTGATCTGGTAGGAAGCGGGGACAAGATAGGTCTTGAGGTCGGCCAGACTGCCGTCTGATCCGGAAGGAATGGTACGCATTCCTGAAAGAGCGAAGGATGTCATAGTATCCTGGGCTTGTTCTTCGACTGGAGCCGTTTCAGCATCGAACAGCTCCGGAAGCTCAGCCGTGCTGTCCATATCAGCAGAAGTATGTTTCATTCTTGCTTTGCGGTCATGACGGGCACTCATCGGTGCAGCCATGCCATACATCACCGGCTCGTAACGTGGGACAGGATACGGAGGAGCAAAAGAGATCTCCAGTTTGGTCAATGCAGGGATCTCATTAGATGCAGAGGGATTCCCGGTGAATAGGGTCAGATCTTCGAGAGTCCAATCCTCCGGCGTTTGCTGTACCAGCCGGGCTCGCTGCCGGATCGTCAAAGGTTCTGTTTCTCCATCAAAATGCAGTTCGTAGACCGGATCCCAACTGGCAAGAGCCTCGCGATAAGAGAAGGTGAACCGACATTCGAACGCTTCATCGGCATACAGTGACGCCTGGACCAAAGGCCTGGCATCCTGCTGTTGCTGTTCGTAATACTTTTTTTGCAGCTGTTTTTTCTCATCCTGGCAGGCCTGGATCTTCAGAAACAGCTGATCGAAACGATCCGGCAGCGCGGAGAGATAATCCTGTATCACGTTCGGATCCATGGCGCTGCGATGGGTGAAATCACCGTTTTGCCGCAGCAGATCCATCTCTGTCTGCAGAGACTCGATCCTGCGGTCGAGGCGATCGATCTCTTGGGCCAACTGTTCCGTTGCAGTCTGATCCTCATTTTCGATGATGCGGACATCTTCCAGAAGAACTCCGGCAGGGAACGCAAGCCGAAGACTGTCTGCCTGCGCGCTTCTTGTCAAGCCTTCGATCGTGACTTCAGAGGGGCCTGCGGGTAAAGACAGGAGACCTGTGCGGGTCACGACTGCACCGCTTCGATACAATTGGACTTTGGATATCGTAGTTTGTACACTCATGCAATAGCCTTCTTTCTGTTATGTTTATACACGGATCGTTGCCCAACGGCCGCTGGAGAAACGGCGCATGACAAGGGTCAGGCGGAAGCACTGATCGACCAGCATAGCGGTCCAGGCACCGATGACACCGAATCCGAAGACGTAGACGCACAGGTACGTCATGACCGGCCGAATGACCATGACACAAAGCAGCATGGTATTGGCCACGAACCGAGTGTCGCCGGCACCGCGCAGGCTGCCGGATACAACGATCTGCAGCATCTGGAACGGAATGATGATGGCCATGACGATGCAGCAGGCCGCGCCTTTTTCCAGAATGACAGGATCCGAACTGAACAATCCGATCAAGGGGTAGCGGAAGACCAGGAAGATGATGATGAGCAGGGCAGAGATCACGAGGACCAGCCGCTGACCGATGCGTCCAGACATCATGGACAGATCCGGCCGCTTTCGGCCCAGGTTCTGGCCGACCAGGGAGGCAGTGGCGGTTCCGGTGCCGTCCGCGAAGGTGAACGAGAAGGTGGTGATCTGTCCACAGATCTGGTTGACGGCAAAGTCTACCGTGCCAAGATCTGCGATGAGGCGTGATGTGATGAAGAAACCCACACGCATGGCGATCTGTTCAATGACAGCGTTGCTTCCGACTTTGATGATGGTGCCTGTCACATCTTTCGACAATCTCCAGGAATCTCGTAAACGCAGTGCAAAGTAACTGTCTTTGCGGAAAACGGCGCGCAGAGCCATGACCATGCCCACAGCCTGGCCGATGACTGTCGCGATCGCCGCCCCACGCACTTCCAACCGTGGGAATCCGAAATGGCCGCCGATCAAAAGATAGTTGAAGATCACATTGACGATGTTGGCTGTGATGTTGACTTTCATGGTGATCTTCGTATCACCAACACCACGCAGTGCGGCGCAGATGGCCATGGTCAGCGCATTGCAAAGCAGCCCTAAACAGATGATGCGGAAATAATCGGTGGATGGACCGAGGGTGTCGGCTTTGGCACCGGCAAGCCGCATCAGCGGTTTAGAGACGAAGACGTACAGGATCATGATGAGGATCGCGATCAGACTGATCATGACCATGGCCTGCCGCAGTGCCATGCGCGCTTCTTCCTGACGACCTTCCCCTTTGCGTCTGGCGACGACGGCGGTCACGCCGACGTTCAGCGCGAAGAAGATCGCCAACAGGATCATACGGGGCTGGTTGGTCAAGCCGACGGAGGAGATGGCATAGGTACCGAGCGTACTGACCATCAAGGTGTCCATCATGCCGATCAGGGAGAGAAAGATCATTTCGCACATGGATGGGGTGGCGATCTTCAGCTCTGTGCGGTAGGCTTCGCGGTTCGTTGGGAGATCGCCCCGGCGCAGATCAGGTTTGACCATGTATTCTACACCGAAAAGTCTGTTGATCAAGGGATTCAATAGAGTGCACTTCCTTAATTCTGTAAGTTGATCTTATTGTATCATGCACGCCGGAACAGGAAAAGGGGTTTCTTGAAAATCGTGATCGTTTCGCTGTGTGATAGTTCAATGGTGAATTGTCACGAACTTCATAAAGCTGAAGCCGGGAATTTCGTAAAATATCAATCTCGACTTTTGTGCTTTAAAGCGAGTATAATATACGAAAGCGTTTATTGGAG
>JAFVHC010000374.1 GCA_017474705.1 Bacillota bacterium | reverse complement strand
GTCGGGTTCCTTTGCCTGAAAGAGACGGGCCGGGAAACCGTTGAGCTCGCGGTCATGGGCGTGTTGAAGGAATACCTCCGTCACGGCGTGGGGAAGGCCCTTTTTAAGGCCGCGAAGAGCCATGCCATCAGGCTGGGATACGCGCTGATGCAGGTGAAGACCGTGGCGATGGGCTACTACGCCGACTACGACGAGACAAACCGTTTTTACCAGGCCATGGGCTTTATGGAGCTGGAAGTCATTCCGGCGGTGTGGGGCGATGAAAACCCCTGCCAGATCTACGTTATGCCCTTGAATGATTCGGCGTCGCTTCTGCGGCTGATCCTCTCCCGGCGCAGCTATCGCGGCGGATACAAACCGGACGCCGTGCCGAGAGAGCATCTCACGGCCATCATGGAGGCGGGGCTGGCGGCGCCGTCCGGCTGCAACAAGCAGACCACCAGCCTGATCGCCGTGGATGATCCCGAAACGCTGTCAAAGCTCAGGGCCGTGATCGACCCGCCGGTGGCGGAGACGGCGCCGGCCGTGATCTGCGTGCTGACCCGGCGAATCATCGCCTACCGTGACCGGTGCTTCGCCACCCAGGATTACGCCGCCGCCATCGAAAACATGCTGCTGGCCATCACGGCGCTGGGATATCGCAGCTGCTGGTACGAAGGCCACATTACAGATAACGACCGTATCTGTGATAAGATCGCGGATGTATTGAAGGTGCCGGAAGGATACGAACTGGTCTGTATCCTGCCGGTCGGTCGTGCGCTGGATGAACCCAAACCACTGATCAAGAAGACTTTCAACGAGCGTGCCTGGTTCAATGCTTTTGGAGAGAATATTGAAACCGAACGCTCCTGCGGAGCAGTGGTGTATGCGCGCTCCTGGCAGGGCCTTCGTTTTGCGTTGATCCGCTCGGCAAGCGGCAATTGGGGCCTTCCCAAAGGGCACATGGAAGAGGGAGAGACTGAGCAGGAAACAGCGCTTCGTGAGGTCAAAGAGGAGACCGGTCTCACAGTCACACTCAATTCCCGGTTCCGTACGATCGAAGAACATCCCTTGGGACGCAGCGGACGCTTGAAGGAAGTCGCTTATTTCCTTGGGCAAAGTGCGCTGAAGACCGCAAAACCCCGCGATACCAAAGAGATCCGTTCCGTGGAGTGGGTCTCTTACCGGAAAGCCATGCGTTTGCTGGCCTTTCCCGGTGACCGCCGTGTTCTGCGCGATGCACGGCAATACATCATCAAACATAACGGAGATTGATTATAGATGGAAAAAGGTCTGCTGATCAAGTATGGTGAGATCGCCATCAAAGGCAATAACAGATATCAGTTCGAAAACGTGCTGATCATGAATATCAAACACGCTTTGTCGCCGATCGGAGATTTCTGGATCTCCAAAGAGCAAGGGCGTTTTCTGGTCGAACCGCGGGAAGAACTCCCGGAAACGTGGGTCCGCGAGGCTGTCGATCGGGCATGTAAAGTGTTTGGCGTCATCGGCGTGAGCCCGGTGGATGTATTCGACGACGACAGTATGGAGAGCCTGAAACGGATGACGCTGGATCATATCCGTCGGGAATACGCTCAGAATGAGCAGTATTCGTTCAAGATCGAAGCACGTCGGGCGAACAAGAAATATCCGATGACCAGCATGGAGATCGCGAGTGCCTTGGGAGAAGCGGTGCTCAACGAGATCCCGGGCTGGACCGTCGACGTGCACGAGCCTCAGGTCAAGGTATTCTGTGAACTGCGCAATCGCGTCTACGTCTATAGCCGTACCTATCCTGGCTGCGGCGGTATGCCGGTGGGTACCGGCGGCAAAGCTACGCTGCTTTTGTCCGGCGGTATCGATTCTCCGGTGGCAGGATGGATGATGGCCAAGCGTGGAGTCGAACTTTCCGCTGTGTATTTCCATGCGCATCCCTATACCACGGATCGGGCGCGGGACAAAGTCCTGGAACTGGCGAGACGCATTTCCCTGTATGCCGGTCCTATCCGCGTCTATGTGGTCCCCTTCACGGAGATCCAGCTGGATATATATGAAAAATGCCCGCATGAGCAGCTGACGATCATCATGCGCCGCGCGATGATGTGGATCGCGGAGCGTATCGCAGATCTGGAAGGCGCTAAAGCGTTGATCACCGGCGAAAGTCTTGGTCAGGTAGCCAGCCAGACCATGGCCAGCCTGTACTGCACCAATGCCGC
>JAFVHC010000373.1 GCA_017474705.1 Bacillota bacterium | reverse complement strand
ATTCCCGTACGATAGTCATATACCCAGATGTCTTTAGTCGGCTCACCTTTTTCAAAGAACAGTACATTCGTCTTCACACCGTTGGCGTAGAAGATTCCGGTGGGCAGGCGCAGGATCGTATGCAGGTTATAATCCTTCAGTAGCTTCTCGCGCACCTTTGCCGTAGTTCCACCGTCTGTGAGCACGCTGTCCGACAGAACGACGCCCACGCGCCCTCCGGTCTTTACGATCGACATGATATGCTGCAGGAAATTAACCTGGTTATCTGAAGTCTTGATGAATTCCGGGCGGTTTGCGGATACATCCACGCTTCCCTGCGGGCGGGTGCCGAAGGGCGGATTTGTCATGACCACCTGATACAGCTTGTCAGAAGTATCGATCAGAGAGTCCTGATAGATGATCGGGCTTTTGTTTACGCCGATGTCGTGGAGATATAGGTTCATGGAGGCAAGCGTGACAACGAGATCGGTATTGTCCGCTCCGAATAGAGCGTTGTTTTTCAGGAAACGCTGTTTCTCCACATCCCGGCTCTGTGTGCGCATGTGTTCATAGGCCGCGAGGAGGAACCCGGCTGTGCCGCAGCAGGGATCTGCGACCGTCTCGGTGATTTTCGGATCAACCACATCCACGATGGCTGAGATCAGTGCTCTGGGTGTAAAGTACTGACCAGCTCCGCTCTTTTTATCCTGTCCGTTTTTCTCCAGTATCTTCTCATAGATCGCGCCCTTAAGATCTCCCTCCATCATGTACCAGTTGTCCTCGGATACCATGTCGATGACCTTCTTGAGCATGACCGGGCGATAGATTTTATTCGTCGCCTTGGTGAAGATTGTACCGATGAGACCGTCGCTCTCGGACAGTTCCTTCAGTATTTCCTCGTATTTATCGACAAGATCGGTGCCACTTAAAACACTGAGGTCTTTCCATTTATAGCCTTCCGGTAGATAGCTGGGGAGGCCCATGGTTTCCTTCTCGTCATCCATTTTCAGGAAAAGGATGTACGTTAGCTGCGTGATATAATCTGTAAAGCCAACACCTGCCGCTGAGAGGACATTTGCGATGTTCCATACCTTCGACAGAAGGGCCGATTCCGTTTTCTGTGTATTTGCCATGTTTGATACTCCTTCTTATGCTGCTCTCAGCAGAATTCTGGACATTGCCATCATCTCTTCCGCAAGGACGGGAGCGGTGAAACTGATCACACCCCTGCGCCAGAGATCAGTGTTGATCTCGTTCAGATCCATTACATTGATTGCTCCATCGTTGATGACGAATTCGGCAATCTGCCGCATGATTTCTTTCTGATCGTCTGTGAGGATACGCTGCGCCTGCCCGCAGTAAAGACTGAACCGCTGAGCGTATCCTTTGATGAGACTGGTGAGTTTCTGATTCTTGCCGTATGCAAAACGCACGATCTGTATCAGGTTCGTCAGCGCGTTCACATTCGTTTTGACGTCCAGATCCTCCACATCCCCGGTTTCATCCAGAACCTTATAGTTTTTCCAGATCTGATAGACCCCGTACTGGCGGCTTTCGGACAGTAGCCTGTCACGAAGATCGGCAAGCATACTGTGCGTGATAACCGCATCCTCGGAATTATCGATGATGCGCAGGGCCTCGATGCTGTCCTTGTTGTCCTCCAGATACTTCTCAAAGTTCTCAATGTACGATTTTGCAGTTTCCTTAGAGAAACCGGCATAGATCAGCTCATCCGGATCATCCTCCGTCGTCACGACATAACCGCGCTGCATCTCAAGCAGCTTCTTCCGGGCGGGGATGTTGCTGATCAGCTTGTAAATCAACGCCAT
>JAFVHC010000372.1 GCA_017474705.1 Bacillota bacterium | reverse complement strand
TGCTGCTGAACATCGGCCCGACACCGGATGGTTCCGTACCGGAAGAAGCCATCGAACCGCTGACCAAGGTCGGCGAATGGCTCAAAGAGAATGGCGATGCGGTCTATGGCAAGCTCATCAAGGGCGGCAGCTGGGGCCATGGCAAGTTCGGCGGCAACGGCGTCTGCTGGTCTTCCGCGCGTGAGGGACATGTCTATCTGTGGAACTGCATCTGGCCAAAGGAAGGCACGATGGCCATCGGCGGCTATTTGAATGCACCGAAGAAGATCACGCTGCTGCGTGATGGCACGCCTGTGGAATTCGAGCATAGAGGTCATCGGATCATCCTCAAGAACCTGCCGAAGGAGATCCCGGACAAGATCTGCGGCATCACCGTATTCGACATGGAATTCGACGAAGAACCGAAGTACGTCTTTGCTTCCTACTTCCCGCAGCTGCATGGCGGTGAGGAATTCACCGATCAGAAGATCTGATCCTCAAGCAAGAGTCAGTGATAAGGCCCGCTCTGATCAAGCGGGCCTTGTTTTCAAAGACAGGAGCCTTTATGAAAGACATCACATTATCGGAACGCCTGGTGCAGACAGTACCCTCTGCACGGCAGGCAGCGTGGCAGGCGCTGGAATTCACTTCATTCTTGCATTTCGGCATCAATACTTTCACAGATCGGGAGTGGGGGACCGGACAGGACGACATCTCTCTTTTCGACCCTACGGATCTGGATACGGATCAGTGGTGCGCTGCCTTGGTCAGTGCGGGGATCCGTGCCTGTATCATCACGGCCAAACACCATGATGGATTCTGCCTCTGGGATACGAAGTATACGGAGCATTCCGTCATGCATACGCCCTGCAAAGTCGATATCGTACGAAAACTCTCCGGATCCTGCGCAAAGTATGGCCTGAAGATGGGCATTTATCTTTCGCCTTGGGACCGCCATGAAGCGACCTATGGACACGGCAAAGCCTATGATGATTATTTCTGCAATCAGCTGACAGAGCTGCTGACCGATTATGGACCCATATATACGGTGTGGTTCGACGGTGCCAATGGAGAAGGTCCGAACGGCAAGAAACAAGTCTATGACTGGAAGCGGTATTATGAGGTGATCCGCAGGCTGCAGCCGGAAGCGGTCATCTCGATCTGCGGGCCGGACGTGCGTTGGTGCGGCAATGAAGCGGGCGACTGCCGTACGTCCGAATGGAGTGTCGTACCGGAGCGTCTCTTGTCACAACGATACATCGCGGAACGGTCACAGCAGGAGGATTCCGATGCCTTCCGCAAACGTATTACGAATCAGGACGAAGATCTGGGCAGCCGGGAATTGATGGC
The DNA here is from genome assembly GCA_017474705.1 of Bacillota bacterium. Lineage (GTDB taxonomy): Bacteria > Bacillota > Clostridia > Lachnospirales > Bianqueaceae > RUG159. The sequence goes on along the minus strand of JAFVHC010000372.1, from coordinate 2,397 downwards.
GCAGGAGCCTGCGTTCATCTGGTATCCGGCAGAAGTGGATACCTCCATACGTCCGGGTTGGTTCTACCATGCTTCGGAAGATGATAAAGTGCGGCCTTTGGACACTTTGCTGCACATCTATCTGAATTCCGTGGGCGGCAACAGTGTCCTGCTGCTGAATATCCCGCCGGACCGCCGCGGTCGTCTGGCGGATCCGGACTGTGTGCGCTTGCGGGAGATCGGGGATTTCTTAAGAAATACTTTTGCCGTGGACCTGGCTTCGAAGGCCCGGATCGAGGAGCGGCCAGAGCTTGAAGCAGAAGATATGCCGGAGAGCACCTGGACGCTGACCTGGACACAGCCGATGGAGATCGGTTGGGTCGTCCTGCAGGAAGAGATCCAAAAAAGCCAGCGTGTCGAGGCGTTCCGGATCGAGGCCGGCGGGCAGACGGTGTTCCGTGGTACGGTGATCGGATATAAGAAGATCTGTCACCTGGAACAGCCGGTCCGTACGGATCAGCTGAAAGTCGTCATCGAGTCGTATCGCGTGCGGCCGTATTTGAAGACTCCGCAGATCTTTGCGCCATGAGCGTTGACGAAAAGACTGTGTTTTAGTATAATACAAGCAGGTATAAACGAAACGTTTCGCTTCTGCGAACAAACAGATCTTTCAGGAGGACTTTATGAAAATCTTTTCCAGTAAAGCCAAGAACTACGATAAGGCCGACCGCCTGGCACAGATCCAGCGCGTGATCGACAAGGGTCCTTACACTGCGACCATGGCGTCGCTTAAGGATTACACCGTACCGAAATGGTACGAAGACGGCAAGTTCGGTATCTTCATCCATTGGGGACCCTATTGCGTCCCCGCGTTCCGCAGCGAGTGGTATCCGCGCTTCATGTATCAGCCGGGCACAAAGGAGTTCGAACACCACATCAAGACCTATGGCCCGCATAAAGACTTTGGCTACAAAGATTTCATCCCCATGTTCAAGGCTGAGCAGTTCGATCCCAAGGACTGGGCGAAACTGTTCAAGGATGCCGGAGCGAAATTCGTGGTCCCGGTCGCAGAGCATCATGATGGATTCCAGATGTATGCCAGCGAACTGTCCCGCTGGAACGCAGCGGAGATGGGTCCGAAACGAGACATCCTGGGCGAACTCGGTAAAGCTGTCCGTGCGGAAGGTCTGGTCCTCGGTGCTTCAAGCCATCGCGCGGAACACTATTGGTTCATGGACGGGGTCCATAAGATCGACAGTGATTATACAGAGGAGCTGGAGGACTTCTATGGACCGGCTGCGCCTGCACCGGAAAACCCGATGGACGTCAACCTGTGCCCGCCGACAGCCGATCATCTGGATGACTGGCTGATCCGCACCTGTGAGATCATCGACAAGTACCATCCGCAGATCGTCTGGTTCGACTGGTGGATCAATAACCTGGCGTTCCGCCCCTATCTGGAAAAACTGGCTGCGTATTATTATAACCGCTGCGAGGAGTGGGGCATCGGCGGCGCCATCAATTATAAGTATACTGCCTATGACGAAGGCTGCGCGGTCTTTGACGTCGAGCGCGGTCAGTTGTCCAACGGCCGTTCCATGCTGTGGCAGAACGACACGTCCGTCAGCAAGAATTCCTGGGGCTACATCGAAGGTCATGATTACAAGAAGCCGGTCGACATCATCTGCGACCTGGTCGATATCGTGTCCAAGAACGGCGCTCTGCTGCTGAACATCGGTCCGAAGGCCGACGGTACCATTCCGGAACCGGAGCGTGAAATGATGCTGGAGATCGGCCGCTGGCTTGCCTTAAACGGCGAGGCCATCTATGGCTCCCGTCCCTGGAAGATCTTTGGCGAAGGTCCTACCGAGATCCCGGAAGGTGCTTTCACGGATACCAATCGTGATAAGTTCACCGCCAAAGATATCCGTTACACCACAAAGGGCTGCACGCTGTACGCGATCATCATGGGTCAGCCGGAGAATGGGGAACTGCTGCTGACCGAGGTCAAGCCGGAAGACCAGTACCGTATCGCGACCTTGTTGAATGGTGAGCGCCTGAAGGCGAAGAAAACACCGGAAGGCCTGAAGATCACTATGCCCGCCGGGTTCGAGTATGACGAGAAACCGTTCGTGATCCGCCTGAACACCGGACGCGCAGGCTTCGACGACAGAGACGAATAAGAACGTTTCTCAAATGCGCTATATTGTACAAGAACCGTATGCGCTCCGGTCCTGGCGGCACATTCCCGCAGCCTATTATTCCAGGAAGGAAACCTTCGCCAGACTGCATTCGATCAGACAGATAAGCTTTCCGCAGAGGATCTTGATGAAGTAGCAGGCGGCACCACATTTACTGCAGGATCCTGCTATTTCAATAAAAAAGTTGGCGAAGAACTGTTCGGCTGCTGAGCGGAAT
>JAFVHC010000371.1 GCA_017474705.1 Bacillota bacterium | reverse complement strand
CTGGAGGGACCGATGTCCACCAAGGAGACCGTGCGCTCGCGAATCGGACGGCCGTCTTCCAACAGGCGGATCTGCATGTCGAAGCCGTCCAGGGAGAGGAAGTTATATTCGTTGGTGATACGAAGGCCTTTTTGTGTCAGTTCCACGTGAATGGATTCCTGGACCTTTTTCAGTTCCTTAAGCTTGGGTGTGATCCTGCGGTCCGGAGTCACCAGACCATCGATGCAGAAGTTGCCATCGTGGAAGGCTTCGCCAAAGTCCCCTCCGTAGTTGAAACCTTGCTCTGTGCGGATCCCATGATCGCACCATTCCCAGATATAACCGCCATTCAGCTGCGGTACAGTGCGGAACAGATCCCAGTATTCGGCCAGGCTGCCCATGGCGTTGCCCATGGCATGACCATATTCATTGCAGACGTAGGGACGGTCCGGAAACTGCTTGGCGCGGGACAGCATATCGGCGGGTGTGGGATAGGTCTCACTGTCCATGTCGGCGATGCTGTGCATCTGACGTTTGTGGATCAGCCGCGTGGGGTCGGCCGCACGCAGGTAAGCCGCGCCGAAGGCCACGTTTTCACCAAAACCAAGTTCATTGCCCAAGGACCAGATGATGATGGATGGATGGTTCTTGTCACACTGCAGCATGGAAGAGACGCGGTCCATTTCCATCTCGAAGAAGCGCAGATCGTTGCCGGGCAGCAGGTTGCGGCGGTAGGAAATGCCGTGGGTCTCGATGTTCGCTTCATCCATGACGTACAGGCCATATAGATCGCACAGGTCGTACCAGTAGGGATCGTTCGGATAGTGCGATGAGCGGACCGCGTTGACGTTGTGCTGCTTCATCAGCAGGATATCCTTCAGCATTTCGTCGCGGGTCACCACGTGGCCGCCATCCGGGCTGAATTCATGCCGGTTGACACCGCGCAGCAGCAGTTCTTTTCCGTTGATGAGGAGCTTGCAGCCCTCGCGCCGGATCTCACGGAATCCATGGCGGAAAGCAAGGTAGTCTGCACTGCCTTCGACGTGCAGGACCACGGTATACAGGTCTGGGATCTCGGCAGACCACAGGCGTGGCTGATCAGCCGTGATGCTGAGATACGCCGTACCTACGGCACCTTTCTGCAGATCCTGCGGATAGCCGGGGATGCCCATGTCTTTTTCGTGGAAGCGGTGGCTGAAGCCTCCGATCAGACCTCGTCCTGAGGCCAGATATGTGCCCTCCGGATCATAAAGATCCGCCACGACGGCCGTCTCCGGCAGGGGTGCCTTGCTGCTATTGTGGACCTTGCATTCCAGTTCCAGAGTTCCTTTTGTGAATCCATCCTCGAAACGGGTCCAGGCATAGTAGTCGACCAAGGCAACGTCCGGTACAGAATACAGGACAACGTCACGGATGATGCCGCCCATGCGCCACATGTCCTGGCATTCCATCCAGGAGCCAGCGGAGAACAGGGTCACGATGGCGGTCAGCGTATTCTCCCCGGGAATCAGCAGGTCCGTGACATCGAAGTCCGCGGCGCTGCGTCCATTGGAGGAGAAGCCAGCGAAAACACCGTTCAGATATACGAACAGGCCGCTCTCGGCACCGCCGAAGCTAAGGATCGTGCGGCGGTCTTCAAAAGCTTTGGGAAGTTTGAACGTTGTCCGATACACACCGGCACTGTTCATCTCCTGAGGGATATAGGGCGGCTCCAGATCCTTGTTGTCTGAAGCCCATCCATAGCGGGCGTTGATATAGCGCGGAATATCGTAGCCGTGCATGCACCAGTTGGAAGGAACAGGGATATGATCCGGTGTTTCGATGGATGTGACATCGTCCGGAATGTCCAGTACTGTATCAAAATAGGCAAAAGTCCAATCGCCGTTAAGATCGCACGCGAAAGGAGAGTCCGACAAGTTGCGGGCAGCTTCGGCCGTGTCGTAAGGGATGACCGGCACATGATACGGTAATTTGTTGATCTGCGTGATGCGAGGATCGGTCAAGGCTGTCCGCGCATCGGAAAATGTATGAAACTGCATAATTATACCTCCCCAAATGGTGTTTCTTTGGACAGTATAATGTTTTCACAAACTAGCGTCAAGGCAGGTTGCATTTTTCAAATAAAGAGAGTACAATACACTTTAACTGACTAAACAGTTAAAAGTCGAGAGTGATCAGTTAGGAGTTATCTGTAGATGCATACTGAGTTTTTAATGGGCAACGAAGCGATCGCGCTGGGAGCTCTTGCCGCAGGCGTTCACCTGGTAGCAGGTTATCCCGGGACCCCTTCCACAGAAGTCCTGGAGACGGCAGCCAAGCGCAATCCGGGCAGCGTGTACGTGGAGTGGTCCATCAATGAAAAAGCGGCCATGGAAGTAGCTGCCGGCGCTGCTTATGCGGGTGCCAGAGCTTTGGTCACCATGAAACAAGTGGGACTGAACGTCGCCTCCGACCCTCTGATGAGCCTGGAATACATTGGTGTAAAAGGCGGTCTGGTCGTGATGGTCGCGGACGATCCCGGTCCGATCTCTTCGCAGACGGAGCAGGATACCCGCACTTTCGCGATGTTCTCCAAAGTTCCGCTGTTCGATCCGTCTTCTGTTCAGGAAGCTTATACCATGATCCAGGAAGCGTTCGAGTTTTCCGAAAAGTACGGTACGCCGGTCTTCTTCCGGGCGACCACGCGCGTCGATCATGGCTATGAGGCCATTGATGTCAAGGATGAGGCAGAATATAAAAAGCTGCCGGTGGAAGGGTTCATCAAGGACTCGTCCCGTTGGGTCATCTTCCCCAGGCTTTCCGTCGTGAACCATGCCAAGATCGAACGGCGCAATGCGGCATTGTCCGATACATTGTCCGATTACCCTGGCAATCAGATCCTGCCGGGGCAGGGCCGTAAAGGCATCGCCAGCCACGGCATCAACTTCACATATGTGCAGGAAGCGCTGACCGAGGAGGTCCCGCTGCTGCGTGTGGCCACGCCGTTCCCCTTCCCGGAACGCAAGGCTGTGGAATTCATGGAAGGCCTGGATGAAGTGCTCTGCGTCGAGGAGCTGGATCCTGTGATCGAGCGTGCGCTGACCTACGTCTGCGGCAAATTCGGTCTTAAGACCAGGATCCGCGGTAAACTGACAGGTGATATCGCTCCTTCGGGTGAGAATACGATCGCTTCAGTTCGTGCTGCCATCGATGCGTTCCTTGAGAAAGAGCCGGTTGCTGCACCGCAGTCCGATCCCTTGCCACCGCTGCCGGTCCGTCCGCCGGTCCTGTGTGCCGGCTGCCCGCACCGCGCCTCCTTCTACGCGGTCAAACGGGCTATGCAGGGACAGAAGACCATCTTCTGCGGGGATATCGGCTGCTATACGCTGGGCAATGCTCAGCCGCTGGATATGTGCGATACCTGCCTGTGCATGGGCGCCGGTCTCGGCATCGCACAGGGCGTCTTCCACATGGAGCCGGATACGAAAGCCTTCGCCTTCGTGGGCGACTCCACCTTCTTCGCTTCCGGCATCACCGGGACGATCAATGCCTTTTACAATCAGGCGGACATGACCCTTGTGGTCCTGGACAACTCCACCACCGCCATGACGGGCCATCAGCCGCATCCAGGCACCGGACGTACGGTCATGGGCCAGGTCGTGGAAAAGGTAAGAATCGAAAATATACTGAAAGCGATCGGGCTTGCTACGGTCGAGATCGTGGATCCGCTGGATCATAAGCTGGCCGTGAAGACGGTCAAACGCGTTGCAGCCGAACCGGGTGTCAAAGCCATCATCTTCCGTTCGCCCTGCGTGGCCATCACAAAGCCTAAGGCTCGCGCGAAGGTGGATCCGGAACGCTGTGTCGGCTGCCGCAGGTGCATCGATCAGCTGGGATGTCCGGCTCTGATCCTGGATGGAAAGAAAGCCATGATCGATACTTCGCTGTGTACCGGGTGCACCCTGTGCGAACAGATCTGTCCGGTCGGCGCGATCTCAGGAGGTGACCGTGATGCCCAAAAATGAAAACATCATCCTGTGCGGGATCGGCGGACAAGGCACGATCCTGGCATCGAAACTGCTGGCTGCCGCGGCCATGAAGCGCGGGATGGCGGTCAAGACCGCGGAGACGATCGGCATGGCGCAGCGCGGAGGTTCGGTCTTCAGCCACATCCGGCTGGGTGAGGATGTCCATGCACCGCTCATCGCACCGGGTCAGGCGGACCTGATCATCGCCTTTGAACCTGCGGAAGCGGTCCGGCATCTGCATATGCTAAGGCCCGGCGGACGCGTCGTCGTTTCCACAAGGCCCATCTTCCCCACAAGCGTGCTGGTGGGCCAGTCGCAGTATCCGGTGGAAGAGGTGATCGACTATCTGAAGACGCACGTCGAGCATCTGACGATGGTCGACAGTGAGCAGGCGGCAAAGGATCTGGGTTCTTCCAAGGTCCTGAACGTGGTGCTGCTGGGCGCCGCGATCCGCAGCGGTGCTTTGTCCCTCAAGGAAGAGGATATCCTGGAGGCGATCCACGAACGGGTCGCGGAAAGGTTCCATGCATTAAATGAAAACGCACTTAAGTACGTATAACAGGAGGTTTTTATGGTTATCAGTCAAGTGCAGCTGGAGCAGGTCGACCGTCAGATCAAGCGTCTGGTCGCCTGCGGAAATTTTTATGGCAACAAGCTGAAAGAAGCCGGTATCACCGGTGTGGAAACGGTCGAGGATTTTCAGAAGCTTCCGTTTTCTGAGAAGGAAGACCTGCGGGAAGCCTATCCGCTGGGCCTGATGGCGGTCCCGGAAGAAGAAGTGGTGCGTATCCATTCATCCTCCGGTACGACGGGTACGCCGGTCATCATCCCCTATACCGCCAAAGACGTGGACGACTGGGGCATCATGTTCAAGCGCTGCTATGAGTTCGCCGGCATCACCAACAAGGACCGCATCCATATCACGCCGGGTTACGGCCTTTGGACCGCCGGCATCGGTTTCCAGTACGGCGCCGAGAAACTGGGTGCCATGGTCATCCCCATGGGTCCCGGCAATACCAACAAGCAGCTGCAGATGATGATGGATATGGGTTCCACCGTCCTGTGCGCGACCTCTTCCTACGCATTGCTGCTGGCTGAGGAGATCGAGCAGCGGGGCATCAAGGACAAGATCAAGCTGAAGAAGGGCGTCATCGGTTCCGAGCGTTGGGGCGAGAAGATGCGCCAGCGCATCTCCACCGAGCTTGGCATCGAGCTGTACGATATCTACGGTCTGACCGAAATCTATGGCCCCGGCATCGGCATCAACTGAAGTATGACACCGGCATGCACATCTGGGATGATTATCTGTATCTGGAGATCATCGATCCTGTGACCGGCGAGAATGTACCGGATGGTACCTTCGGTGAGATCGTCATCACGACGCTGGTCAAGGAAGGCGCGCCGCTGATCCGTTACCGCACGCATGATATCAGCCGCATCATTCCGGGCGAGTGCCCCTGCGGTTCCAAGTATCCGCGCATCGATGTGATACAGGGCCGCAGCGACGATATGATGAAGATCAAAGGCGTCAACGTCTTCCCGAAACAGATCGAAGAGATCCTGGCGCTGTTCCCGGAACTGTCCAGCGAGTACCAGATCCGTATATCTCATCTGGACGGCAAGGATACCATGCGTATCTATGTGGAGACCAACGGCCATGTGGACTTCCTGGATATCGCCAAACGTATTGCTGAGACTGTTAAGAGCCGCATCGGCTTCACACCGCTGGTCAAGGTCGTCGAACTGGGCGTCCTGCCGCGCAGCGAGAAGAAGTCCAAACGCGTGATCGACGAACGTTATGATTGAGCCGCAGAAGGTCATTCTGGCCTCGGCTTCCCCCAGACGCCGGGAACTGCTGAAAAAGGTGTTCCCGACGTTTGAAGTGCAGCCGACCGAAGTGGAGGAGATCGTGCCGAAAGGGATGCCGGCCCGTCTGCAGTCCGAGTATCTGGCCATGATCAAGGCAAGACCGCTGGCAGAACAACATCCTGAGGCGTTGGTCATCGGCAGTGATACGACCGTCATCGTGGATGATGTGGTCCTGGGCAAGCCGCGCGATGTGGAAGAAGCCAAAGCCATGCTGCGCCTGCTGTCCGGCCGCATCCACGTGGTCTGCACCGGCGTTGCCCTGTTTTATGAAGGCCGTGAGACGCGATTCACGGAAAGCACCGAGGTCGAGTTCTATCCGATGACAGAAGAGGAGATCGATGCGTACGTTGCGTCAGGCGATCCGATGGACAAGGCCGGGGCATATGGCATCCAGTCCAGCGCCGGCATCTTCATCAAGGGGATCCGCGGAGATTACGATACGGTCATGGGGCTGCCTGCCGCGCGCATCTATCAAGAGATAAAAACATTTTTAGGTTGATCAATCATGGCAAGAAGTACAAATAAAGACCTGACACAAGGAAAGCCGCTGAAACTTCTGGCGGCTTTTGTGGTGCCGATGCTGATCGGCAACGTCGTACAACAGCTGTACAGTATGGCGGATTCCATCATCATCGGGCGGTTCGTCGGGAAAGGTCCGTTCGCGGCCATCGGAGCCACCATGCCGGTCCTGAACATCATGATCGTGGTGATCATCGGTTTTACGGTGGGCATTTCCATCATGACGGCGATGAGCGTGGGAGCCGGTGATACGGAACGGGTGCGGAACATCGTAGGAACGGCGTTTTTCCTCTCGATCACCCTGTCCATCGCGCTGATGAGCCTTGCGATCCCATTTACCCGGCCCGTGCTGCGGCTTTTGAAGACACCGGAGGATATCCTGGACGATTCCGTGACCTATCTGATATGCAACTTTGCAACCTGCATCGGACCGATCGCCTATAATGAGTTCTCCAATATCCTGCGTTCGACCGGAAACAGCCGCACGCCTCTGTACGCGCTGATCATCTCCAGCGTGCTGAACATCCTGCTGGACCTGTTGTTCGTGTTGGTTTTCCATTGGGGTGTGGCCGGTGTGGCCATCGCGACAGGCATTTCTCAGATCTTGTCAGCGATCTATTGCATTTTCGTGCTGCGATACCAGAACCAGCAGTACTGGAGCCGGCGCCGCAATATACGCTTCCATAAACATATCGTTCTGGACATCCTGAAGTACGGTATGCCGGTCGCGGCCAGCAACCTGTTCGCATCCATCGGCGGTGTTTTTATCCAAAGCGTGATCAATGGATATGGCACGACGGTCGTTGCCGGATATACCGCTGCCAATAAGATCGATCAGCTGGCACTATCCAGCATCATTTCCGTGGGCAACGCCTCCTCGACGTTTGCCGGACAGAATATCGGTGCAGGAAAAGAGGACCGCGTCAAAGAAGGCGTACGCAGCGCGTGGATCCTGGGTTTTGCCATCAGCCTGGTCTTTGGCGTGCTGCTGTTCTTCTTTGGGAACTACATGGTACAGCTGTTCATATCCAGTAAGGAGACCGAGACGATCCGCGTCGCGGCAGGCTTCTTCAGGATCGTGTCACCGTTCTATCTGATCGGCTGCGGCATGCGCATCTACATGGATACGATGCGTGGTATGGGCGAGGTGATCATCCCCATGGCTGGCAGCCTGACGGAACTGGCAGCGAAGGTGGCGGCGGCATTCCTGCTGTCTCTGGTCGCCGGTTATGAGATCCTGTGGTTCGCCTGGCCGATCGGTTGGGTCGCCGCGTTCCTGCTGCTCGCGATCTACTATTACAGCTTCCTCTGGAAGAAACGAACTGCTAAGAATCAGTAAAATAATAATTGACAACCAGTCTAACGTGTGGTATTATAATTTTTGCTGTTACGCATGCGGTTGTGGCGGAATTGGCATACGCGCTAGACTAAGGATCTAGTGTCCATTAGCGACTTGCGGGTTCGAGTCCCGCCAACCGCATTCAGCAATTACACCGAATCAAGAAATTGGTTCGGTGTTTTTTTGTTTCGGTTATGCGGGTTTCAGGGTTCTTAGGTGGAAATAATAGTCACTTAACGCTCAGCATTGATTTTAGTACACTTAGAACACTTTGTCATAAAGCTTCTTCTATCAGTATATTCCGCTGTGCCTTTGACATAGTACCGCTGATCTTTCCGATATCACGCAGTGCGTTAAGGATCCTGGAATCATTGAATACGATTTCCGGTCTGAGAACCGGATGAGAGTTCACGATGAGTTTGCGGATGTATTCACCTTTGGACAGACCGGCAGTTGCTGCATCGTTTGAAAGAACCATATAGAGTTCTTCAGTCAGACGCACCGGCACATACCGGGTCTTGGCAGGCGATATTTCTTTCTTTGGACTAGTCAAATAATTTTTCTCCTTTGATCAAAGTCGAGACTGTATGCGTATTGTCCAAACTTTCGGAGGCTAAGCATCATATCAGTGTTCAGGTGGATATGGATGAGTTGGATCTGACCGCCGCCGAGAGTAAGGCTACATATGAAGAGATCCAGGAGTGGGTGCAGGAGAAGTACGGTTTCCTTGTGACACACCTGAATATCGCAAAGACCAAGCGGAAATGCGGGATCATAGAGCGGCAGAATTATAATCTGCCGAAGAGTGAAGACAACAGGTCTCCTGAGACGCCGCCTGAAAAAGAAAAAGCTATTAAGAGGCGTTCAGCTATTTT
>JAFVHC010000370.1 GCA_017474705.1 Bacillota bacterium | reverse complement strand
CCCATCTTCCTGCATCCATTCATCCCAGACGTGGCAGTTCTGCTCCTGCAGCAGACGGACGTCGTTGGACTGATCCTTCATGATCCAAAGGATCTCCTTGACAGCAGTCTTAAAGGCTACTTTCTTGGTGGTGAGGATCGGAAACTCCTTCTGCAGATCGAACTGCATGATCTGGTGCGGCAGTTTGTATGTAGAGATACCGGTGCGGTTATTGTCGTAATATCCGTCTTTCAGGATCCGCTCTACGATATCCAGATATTGTTCATCATATAAACTCATGCAAGATTCCTCCGGATCTCGGCACGCACGGCACCGGGACCTTCATTCATGCGGGCATAGGATGCCAGGATCTTTTCCTTCAGCCCTGCTGCTTCCAGATCCAGGCCGAAGATCGCTGTATCTTTCAGGATCTCTTCCGCGGGTTTGTTCTGGACTTCCGCCAGCAGCGGATCCGGACTGATCTCAAAGGGTTGTCCGTCATCGCCGATACCGCTCAAGTACCGCAGCCAGCCGGCCAGGACCATGGGGATGATCGTAAGATCCTGCACATTCAGAACATCAGATGCAAGGTAGGATTTGATCGTCTCTCCGAAACGGATGGAGAGTTTCTGCGAAGTATCCGTAGCAATACGCTGCGGTGTATCGGGCATGAAGGATTCGGCAGGCGCAGCTCCAAAACGTCCTTGATGAACTGCTTCGGATCCATGATGCCAGGATCGGTCACCACCGGCATGCCTTCGACATAGCCCAGCTTATATACCATGGCTTTGAGGTCCTCATCCTGCATCTCATCGCAGATCTTCTTCTGTCCCAGGAGACAGCCGAAGATGGCTAATGCGGTATGCAGCGGATTCAGGCAGGTACATACTTTCATGCGCTCCGTCATATTGACGTGCTCGCGGTCGGTGAAGATGACGCCGGCTTTTTCCAGTGGCGGGCGGCCATTTGGGAAGCTGTCCTCAATGACCAGATACTCCGCCTGTTCCGCGTTGACGAACGGCGCTGTCCAGGTATGCTTGTCGGTGACGATGATCTCCGTATCCTCGAAGCCCGCCTTCTCCAGCATGGCAACAACGGCCTGATCCGGACGCGGGGTGATCTTGTCGATCATGGACCATGGGAAGGAGACCTTCTCTGCAATGTACTCTGCAAATGCCGGTTCATAGGTGCCTTCCGCTATGCCTCGTTCCGCTGCCGCACAGACAGCATTCTGGAACTTCTCCCCATTGTGGGAGCAGTTGTCCATACTGACCAGGGCCAAGGGTGCCTTGCCCGCTTTGAAACGCGCGTACAACAGCTGTGTGATGCCGTCCATCAAGGTGCCAGGCGCTGAAGATGCATAACCTTTTTCCGTGATCGTACAGCTTGCCATCTGCAAGGTCGGAGCCTCAAAGATCTCGACGAGCCTTGCCCAATCTTCCGTACCCGGACGGGCGATCAAAGACTCCACAACACTGCCGATGACTTCGCTGACGACGGAACCATCGGCCTTCAGCATGCAGTACATACTGAGCTCATGGAACGGACGGTACGCTTTTTCAATGATCTGCTCATCGAAACCTTCCGCTACGATAATGCCGGTATCTGTCAGCCCCTGGTTCAGGAGGATCTGCTGCAGATGCGCGGCAAAGGCGCGGAAAATATTTCCCGCGCCGAAATGTACCCATGCTGGTGCCTCTTTTGTGCTGCGTACGACCGCATCACGGTCATACTGCGGCAGCAAAAAGCCCTGATGTTCAAATTGTTCTTTCTGTTCCAGGTACTTTGCCAGTTTCATGATTGTCCTTTCTGCCGCGCTTCAAGCAAACGCGCAGCTCACTATATCATTCGTATTTACGAATCAGTTTCAGATTGGCCTGTTCGATATCGGACAGGATCGCATCGGCATTGAAGTTCTCCGGTGCGATGGTGCCGTTATACCAGGACTTGCCATTGAAGTACTCCTGCAGTTCACTATCGTTGAATTTACGGCCATGACGGGCATAGATCTCGTTACGAGCGATCATCAGCTGCCAGGAAGACAAGCCCTTGACGTCGCTGTCCGTCAGATAGCGGTCGGAACTGCCGCTGATCATATAGCTCGAATCCTTCGCCGGCTCCGGCTCAGGTTCTGATCCGCCCTTCTCTACCTCATAGATCAGTTTCAGGTTGTATTTCTCGACGTCGGACAAGACAGAATCGTCGAAATCCTCCGGCTTGATATAGCCCTTATACCAGGCTTTACCGTTAAAGTATTCCTGGATCTCCGGATCGTTGAACAGACGGCCATGACGCGCGTAGATCTCGTTACGGCCGATCATCAGCTGCCATGGTGTCAGATAATTTATATCCGATTCCACAAGGTAGTACGTATCGGTGCCATACAGCATCTGCGACCAGTCGCCGGTGTCCGTCTCGATGGAGGCCTCGGACTCTTCCTTGGACTCGGAGGATTCTTCCTTGGATTCAGAGGATTCTTCCTTCTTCT
>JAFVHC010000369.1 GCA_017474705.1 Bacillota bacterium | reverse complement strand
TCTTTGCGCCGTCGGCGGCACGATCAATGAGGACGACCATGTCTTCGGTCTGTCTGCAGCAAAGAAGTACGGCGGCATCTACGTGCCCGCCAACCAGGCGGTCATCCATCAGTATGCCCGTGAACAGCTCACAGGCGTTGGACGGATGATCCTTGGTTCTGACAGTCATACCCGGTATGGTGCTTATGGGACTATGGGTATCGGTGAAGGCGGCCCGGAGCTGGTCAAGCAGCTGCTGGAGAACACCTATGATATCCCCGCGCCGGAAGTGGTGCTGGTCTATGTACATGGCACATTAGGCCATGGTGTCGGCCCGCATGACGTGGCGCTGGCGCTTTGCAAAGAAGTTTTCGGTACTGTCAAGAACATGATCCTGGAATTTGCCGGTCCCGGCATCGCTTCCTTAAGCACGGATGAGCGTATCGGCATCGACGTCATGACGACGGAGACTGCCTGCCTGTCTTCGATCTGGCAGACAGATGAAAAAGTAGCAGATTTTTACGCGGATCATGGACGTCCGGAGGTTTACTTGAAACTGGAGCCGAAAGATGGCGCATGTTATGACCACTGGATCGATCTGGATCTTTCTCAGATCGAACCGATGATCGCTTTACCGTTCCATCCTTCGAATGCGCTGACGATCCGTGAACTGAAGCAGGATCCGGAAAAATACCTGGCGCCTTTGGGCCTTGCGGATAAAGTCAAGGACGGTAAGATCCTGGTGGATCAGGGTGTGATCGCGGGATGCGCTGGCGGACTGTATGAGAATATCCAGGAAGCGGCAGCGATCCTCAAAGATAAGAGCGTGGGGACCGGTGCATTCGGCCTTTCCGTCTATCCGGCTTCCACACCGATCCAGCAGCAGACCATGAAGAATGGCATCCTGTCGGATCTTCTGTTGGCAGGTGCCGTGATCAAGCCCTGCTTCTGCGGGCCATGCTTTGGTGCAGGTGACGTTCCGGCCAATGGTGCGTTTTCCATCCGTCATACCACACGCAACTTCCCCAACCGTGAAGGATCGAAACCCGGGGAAGGTCAGTCCTGTTATGTTGCTTTGATGGATGCCCGTTCCATCGCCGCGACGGCTGCCAATGGCGGAGTCCTGACCGGCGCGGATGAGATGGATTATACAGTAGAGAAGCAGCCGTATCATTTTGATGGTTCGATCTATGAAAAGCGCTGCTACAATGGATTCGGAAAGCCGGATGCGGACGCCCTGCTGATCTTTGGCCCCAATATCACCGACTGGCCGACCATCGAGCCTTTGAAAGACGATCTTCTGGTCGAAATGGCTGCTGTGATCCGGGATCCGGTCACGACGACGGACGAACTGATCCCCTCGGGCGAGACTTCTTCTTACCGTTCCAACCCCCTGCGTCTGGCGGAATTTGCCCTGTCCCGCAGAGAGCCTGCCTATGTTGGCAGGGCTAAAGCGGTCAATGCTAAAACGCCGGCAGATTTCGGCTTCAGCAATGAAACAACATCCTTGGGTTCTGCGATCTTCGCGAACAAACCGGGCGATGGCTCTGCGCGTGAGCAGGCGGCTTCCTGCCAGCGTGTGCTGGGCGGTGCAGCCAATATCGCCATCGAGTATGCCACCAAACGGTATCGCTCCAACTGTATCAACTGGGGCATGGTACCGTTCACTACAGAAGCCTTCCCCTACGAGACAGGCGCTTTGCTGTTCGTTCCTGGCATCCGCAAGGCTTTGGAAGCCGGGGAAGAGCAGATCAAAGGATATGTGCTGCAAGGTGAAGAGAAGCAAGAGATCCAGCTGTATATGCAGGGACTGACCGCGGAAGAACGTCAGATCCTGCTGGACGGCTGCCTGATGAATTACTATCGATTCCAGAAAGAGAGGGCTTGAAATATGGCTGATAAGATCCTCATGAAGACACCGCTCGTCGAGATGGATGGCGATGAAATGACCCGCATCCTGTGGCAGATGATCAAAGATGAGCTGATCCTGCCCTTTGTCGATCTGAAGACCGAGTATTATGATCTGGGTCTGAAGCATCGCGATGAGACGCGAGATCAGGTCACGATCGATTCCGCGGAAGCGACGAAAAAGTACGGTGTGGCGGTCAAGTGCGCTACGATCACTCCGAATGTACAGCGTATGAGTGAATACGATCTGCATGAAATGTGGAAGAGCCCGAACGGTACGATCCGTGCGATCCTGGACGGTACCGTATTCCGTACACCGATCACCGTCAGCCGCATCCATCCTGCGGTACGCAGCTGGGAAAAGCCGATCACGATCGCCCGTCATGCCTATGGTGATGTGTACAAGAACACCGAGATCCGCACGACAGAAGGTGGCACGGCTGAGTTGGTCTTCACCGGTGACAGCGGAGCAGTGACCCGTCAGATCGTACAGAAGCTGGATGGCCCGGGTGTCCTGCAGGGCATGCACAATAAAGAGGCATCGATCCGTTCGTTTGCCCATTCCTGCTTCCAGTTCGCCCTTTCGCAGAAACAGGATCTGTGGTTCGGTACCAAGGATACCATCTCCAAGATCTACGACGGCGCGTTCAAAGAGATCATGGAAAAAGGCATCACGCTGGAAGAGTATCTTAACAAACTGCCTACGACCGATGTCGCTCCATAAATTGCAGCTAAGCATGTTTTGATATAAATAAACCCCGTGTTGAGGCATCCATTACTTTTAGTAAAG
>JAFVHC010000368.1 GCA_017474705.1 Bacillota bacterium | reverse complement strand
ATCCATAGCCTCATAGACGGTCATACCTTCCGCCATGGCGTTATCCAGGCAGTAAATACTGATACCTAATTTCATGATCCAAGTTCCTTTCTTACAGTTGATGAAACTTACACCCAAGTATAGCGCACTCAAGATAGAAATACAAGATTATTCTTCTATGAGCCGTATCGATTCGATCCCATCAAAGGCGAGCCAGTCTTTATACTCCTCTTTCAGCGTATCCGCTTCCAAGGATCCGCCCGCAGCCTCTGCCGCCTGTGCCAGTTCATCCGCCAAACGCGTCACGACAGCACCACGATGGATGTAACATGGTTCCGGATCATCAAAGAACTGGATGCTCTTATCGATGATCGTCTGCTCTTTCAGTGGGATCTCGATCAACGGTGCGCGGAAGACTTCCACGCCCGCGGCAGTTATGCTGAATTTCTTTTTCGGCTTAGCTTTCTTCTTTCCAAACAACATGGGCAGATCTCCTTTTACATAAAACTGATGCGGTACAAGAGGACAGCGAACAGGATGAACACCAGGAAGTTGACGAATTTGATGATCGGAAAACGCTTACGTGTTCCTTCCGTCAGACTGATGACGTTTGCTCCGCCCCGAACGAGCAGGATCATGATGGCCTGCGGCAGGCACATGGCGGTGATGTACACCAGGAAAGCGACGATGGTGATCGTCATGCTGCCGGTGCCCCGTTTGAGCATATAAATGATCGTTCCCAGATAGATCTGACCTGTGCAAAGGAACTCACCGGCGGAGATCACCATGGCCGCCAGGAAAATGATCGGCAGCAGCCATTTGCGGTTCTGATCTTTCAGGACCTTTTTGACCAGGTTGTTGTTGAACCGGCGGAAGCTTTCCGGCAGCTGTGCCTTCACCTTGCCATATTCCTGTTTCCGAACAGCGAAGAAATCCATCAGATTGAGGATGGCCAGGTACAGAGCTGCCACGATCAAAATGACCGTGATCACCTTCTGTACTGTCTCGAACCATACGAAATCCAGGACAGAAACCAGGGAATACAGACCAATGCCCAGCAGGAAGTAGGCCACATATTTGCCGGCTATGAACGTGAAGCCGACTTTCAGGATGCGGCGTCTGTCGATCATGATCAGCGACAGCAGCAGGAACAGGATCGAGATCGAACAGGGATTGAATCCGTTGATGAACCCTGTCAGGGCGATACCCGGCAGGTCCTTCGGCTGCAGCGGTTCCACCTTGGATCCGGTCTCCGGATATCGGAAATCCAGCAGATCTCCGTTGGTCAGATGCGCACCCAGCTGCTCCACGATATTGGAAGCGCCGGCGATATAACCGTCTTTGTAAAAGACGATCGGCACCAGCTGATCTTCTTCCGGTACATCATAGGCGCTGAACATGGCGCGGATCTTTTCGATCCCTTCCGGTTCAGCGATATTGAACAATTGTATGACGAGCGGATACTCTTTCCCATCGACTGTGACCGTTTCAGGCAAGGTCTCATAGTAGGCTTCAGCACGCTCACAATCATGGCAGGACAAGGTCACGAAACCGCAAAGATACGCGGTGTCCTTTGGCACTTCCACATCCGCGAAAACATCCTTTTCGGTTTCTTTCGTACCCTCTTCTTCCGGGAGATCCACGTAAGTCGCGGCCGGAGCCTTTGCATACTTCAGGAACAAAGCCCGGATCCCGTCTTCGATCTGGGGCAGGCCGCTGAGCACTTCTTCACCAATGATCACACAGGGCAGGGAAATATCTGCCCGTGTCTTGCCTATGGTCTTCAGATGCTCCTCCAGACGTTCCGTGCCGCCTTCCTTGAAGGTGTTGACCGTATGTACCTCGTACAGATAGTCCTCCTTCACGTCACCGACCTGGGTGTTGAAGATGTCGAAGAACTCCGTGGTCCCATCACAGGATCCGCAGGTGGTCTCATGGTAGAAATAGATATGGAGCGTATCCTCATCTTCTGCCGCAGCCGTCGATGGATGCACCACCAGAAGACAGAGGATCAAAACCAGCAACCATACACGTTTAGCATACTGCATCGTAGGTCTCCCCTGCTTCCAAAGTGATCAACTTCTCATCTCCATCGATGCAAAGGACAGCCTGCCATGGCTGATCTGCTTTGATGATGCATTTCTGCACTTTGCCATCTTTCCAGGACAGATCCAGAGACGCATTGCCGCGCAGCCTCAAGCCTTTCAGACAGCCTTCCGGCAGCGCATCCGGCAACGCCGGCAGCAGAACGACACGTCCGCCGTAATTCTGTACAAGCATCTCGGTGATACCGGCCGTGGCTCCGAAATTGCCATCGATCTGGAAAACGGAGCCTCGTCCCAGAGGATGGTTATCCATCAGATTATCATAGGTGCATTGGCGGAACAAAGCTTCGATATTCTCCAAGACCTTGTTCCCATCGCGGAACCGATCCCACAGCAGGATGATCCAGGCACGGCTCCAGCCGGTGTGGCCACCCCCATGCGCCAGGCGGCGTTCCAAGGTAGCCTGTGCAGCCTTGATCAGATCCGGGGTATCTTCTACTGTAAACAAATTGCCCGGATAGACGCCGAACAGCTGAGAAACGTGACGATGACCGGGTTCTGCTTCCGCATAATCATTACGCCATTCCATCAACTGGCCGTAACGGCCGATCCCACTCTTCGGAAGGCGATCTTTCATGGCAAGCACTTCAGCTCTAAGATCCGCATCTCTTTCCAGGATGGCGGAAGCTTCCATGAACTGATCGAACAGCAATGTCAGGATCTGATTGTCCATGGCGGGACCGGCCGTCAGCCGGCCGAACGTCCCGTTCTCCAGGATGAACGTATTCTCCGGAGAGATAGATGGACAGGTAACAAGACGGCCCTGCTCATCTTCGATCAAGAAATCTTTGAAGAACAAGACGGCCTGATACAAGGTGTCATAGTGCTCTTTCAAAAACTCAAGATCTCTGGTATACGCATAATGCTCCATGATATGCGTGCTGAGCCACGCGGCACCCATCGGCCAATATGTGGAAGAAACGACCATGTCCTGCGGCGCGGTATCCGCATACAGATCTGTATTATGATGCGCCACGAATCCCCGGCAGCCATACATGCGGCGCGCTGTTTCCTGCCCATGCGGCTTCATGCGCTCCAGCAGATCGAACAACGGCAGATGGCACTCTGCAAGGCCTGCTGTCTCCACTGGCCAGTAGTTCATCTCCGTATTGATATTGATGGTATATTTGCTGTCCCAGATCGGGAAAAAACTGTCACACCAGATGCCCTGCAGGTTCGCAGGCATGGAATCCGGCCGTGAACAGGCGATCATCAGATAGCGGCCATATTGATAGTACATGGCAACAAGTCCGGGATCGGTCGCTCCGTCACGCACCAGCGCGAGACGTTCATCTGTAGGAACGTTTTCTTTTTCATCCGCACCGAAGGACAGGCTGACCCGATCGAACAGCGCTTTATAGTCCGCGATATGGGCTGTCTTGAGCGTCTCATAGTCCTTGACGGCTGCTTTGGCCAGGATCTCGCGGCAGGCTGCTTCTGTATCCTCGAAGCGGAAAGATGTCGCAGCAGTAAATAATAAGGTAACTTCCGGAGCTTCTTCGATGATCAGGTGTTCGCCGATGGTGGATGCCTTTCCTTCTTTCAGGACAGCTGTCATCATGCCGGTGAAGCTTATAGCGTTCTCACCTGTACTGCCATCATAGGCGATCGTATGGTCATCGACTTTCCAGGCATGGTCCAGATTGCGGCGCCGATCAAAGGCACAATCAAAATGAAGTTTCTCGGACCCTTCTGCTTTCAGATGGATGACCAGCACGTCATCGGGATAAGAAATGAAGACTTCTCTTTCATGCACATCTTCCCCTTTGGTAAAGCGAGTACGTGCAATGGCCTCATCCAAGGCCAAGCTGCGCTCATAGGTATCCGGCTGCTTTTCCGGATCCAGAGAGGCACCGAACATGGGGACGAATTCTTCATTTGGATTTACGATGTGTTTCCCATAGAAGGTGATCAACAGATCGCCCATGGACTGGTATGGCCGTTCAGACTGTGGTGTGGCTGTGAGTGCATACTTTGCAAGGCGCTCCGCCTCCGCGATCTGATCGTTCAGGATATATGCACGGATCTTAGGAAGGGCTTCCAACGCGTCCGGATTGTGCCGGTCGACATAGGACCCGCCCCACAGCGTATCTTCATTCAATTGTATATGTTCTTTCTCGATCCCACCGAACACCATAGCACCAAGACGGCCATTGCCTAAAGGCAGCGCCTGATCCCAGCGTTTTGCAGGAAACTGATACCAAAGCTTCATGATATGACCCTTTCTTCAGCTATTAAAATCGCTAAATACGACCTTTCGTCATTATACCCCCTAAACAGAGAAATGTAAAATAAAAAAATCTATCGAAAAACCCTTGACAATCATTTCTGCCTGTTGTATACTCTTTAACGATTTCAAGGTTTAACACTTCAAAGCGTTAAACCAACAGGAGGTTTATCATGAAACTTGCATTGCTCATCTTGTACTTTGGCGTGATGGTCGCCATCGGTCTCTACTGTCGTAAAAACGCGACGGACGTCAACGGTTTCGTTCTTGGCGGTCGTTCCGTCGGTCCGTGGCTTACAGCTTTCGCTTACGGCACCTCGTATTTCTCCGCTGTCGTATTCGTTGGCTATGCGGGACAGTTCGGCTGGAAGTATGGCATCGCCGCGACTTGGGCCGGGATCGGTAATGCGATCATCGGTTCCCTGATGGCCTGGGTCATCCTCGGCCGCCGCACGCGCATCATGACGCAGCATCTGGATTCCGCCACCATGCCGGAATTCTTCGGACGCCGCTTCTCCAGCAATTCTCTGAAGATCGTTTCCTCTGTCATCATCTTTATTTTCCTGATCCCTTATACTGCTTCTCTGTATAATGGTCTTTCCCGCCTGTTTGGTATGGCTTTCCATATCGACTACTCTGTCTGCATCATCCTGATGGCTGTCCTGACTGCCATCTACGTCATTGCCGGCGGTTA
The DNA here is from genome assembly GCA_017474705.1 of Bacillota bacterium. GTDB lineage: Bacteria > Bacillota > Clostridia > Lachnospirales > Bianqueaceae > RUG159. The sequence goes on along the minus strand of JAFVHC010000368.1, from coordinate 801 downwards.
CATGGCGACCGCGATCAACGATTTCATCCAAGGTATGATCATGCTGGTCGGTATCGTTGCTGTTATCGCTGCTGTCATCGGCAGCAAAGGCGGCTTGATCGAGGCTATGAACGGTCTGGCTGCGGTCCAGGATGAGACCGTCTCCACCACGCCCGGTATCTTCAACTCCTTCCTTGGCCCGGATCCTTTGAACCTATTGTTCGTCGTCATATTGACTTCACTTGGTACATGGGGCCTGCCGCAGATGGTACAAAAATTCTACGCCATCAAAGACGAAGGTTCTATCAAGAAGGGTACCGTCATCTCCACAGTTTTCGCGATCGTCGTCGCCGGCGGATGCTACTTCCTGGGTGGTTTCGGACGTCTCTTCTCTGACAAGATCGATATCGCAAAGAACGGCTTCGACTCCGTCATCCCGACCATGCTGGAAGGTCTGTCTCCCTTCATGCTGGCTCTGGTCGTGATCCTGGTCCTCTCTGCTTCTATGTCCACCCTGTCTTCTCTGGTCATGACGTCCAGCTCTACCCTGACGATCGACTTCATCAAAGGTCAGTTCGTCAAAGACATGGATGATAAAAAACAGGTCCTGTTGATCCGTATCCTCATCGTGGTATTCATCGCGATCTCTTCTGTCATCGCTCTGATCCAGTACAAGAGCAAGGTCACTTTCATCGCTCAGCTGATGGGTATTTCCTGGGGTGCTCTGGCAGGTTCCTTCCTGGCACCGTTCCTGTACTCCTTGTACTGGAAACGCACGACAAAGCTGTCCTGCTGGGTCTGCTTCGTATTCGGTTCCGTTCT
>JAFVHC010000367.1 GCA_017474705.1 Bacillota bacterium | reverse complement strand
GTGAGAACATGGCGATCCACGCGGCCGCCAATATCGCTATGGCAGTGGAGAATTTCAAGGGCCGCGGTTACGCGAGCCTGGGCGGCATCATCCTGAACCGCCGCAACGTGAAGAATGAAGAAGAAAAGGTGCAGGAATTGGCAGAAGATATCCGATCCCGCATCATCGGCTGTCTGAGCCGCAGTGAGTCCGTGCAGGATGCGGAAGAAGCGGGCAAGACCGTGATCGAGGCTTTCCCGGACAGTGCCATGGCAGAGGAATACCGTGCGCTGGCGGATGCGGTCCTTAAGACCATGGAGGCGTGATCCATGTTGAAAGACCTGCATAAAAGCGTATCTTCGGAAGGGGCCATGGTGCGCATGGCAGATGCCTCCTATCCGGCACCGTTCCGTTCCGGCATCGAGTATTCGGCTCCGGCACGCGGCGCATGGAACATCGTGCACACGGGCATGCTGCTCCCGGAGGCCCATCAGATCTTCGTCTGCGCGGCCGGCTGCCTGCGCGGCGTCGTGCTGACCGCGGCGGAAATGAACGCACAGGATCGTTTCTCCACCATCGCGGTGCGTGAGGAAAACGTTCTGAAAGGGGATATGGAGGATCTGATCTTGAAAGGTGTCGCCGACATCCTGGACCGGCTGCCGAAACGGCCGCCCGCAGTCCTTCTGTACACCAGCTGCATCCATCATTTCATCGGATGCGATCTGGATCTGGTCTACGACCGGCTGCGCGAACGTTTTCCGGATGTGGATTTTACAGATTGTTATATGAACCCCATCATGCGCAAGAGCGGCCTTACACCAGACCAGTTGATGCGCCGGCAGCTCTACAACCTCATCCGACCGGGACAGCCAAAGGATCCGAAAAAGGTCAATATCATCGGTAATAATCCACGGATTGCGGCGGACGGCGATCTGGTGCGCATGCTGCGCGGTGCCGGATGGACCGTGCAGGATATCTATGATATGTCTACGTACGAAGCCTATCAGACCATGGGTACTGCTGCCTGGAACATCAGTTGGAATCCGGCGGCGAAGCCTGCCGGCGATATGCTGGAGCAGAAACTGGGACAGCAGCATTTGTACCTGCTGGACAGTTATGGCTACGAGGAGATCCGCACAGCCATCGATGAAGCAGCCTGCAGATGCGGTGTTGCTGCTCTGGATCATGAAGCAGAGATCGCATCCTGTGAGAAAGCGATCGCCCAGGCAAAAGAAACTGTCGGAACGACGACGGTCTGGATCGATTATACAGCCACCAACCGGCCTCTGAGCCTGGCGAGACTGCTGCTGACCCATGGTTTCCATGTGGATACGGTCTTCCTGGACAGTGTATCCGGCGTAGAAAAGGACGATTTCGACTGGCTGAAGGAGCATGCGCCGGACCTGAAACTGATGGCCACGGTACATCCCAAGATGCGGCTTCTGCCCAGAGAGCAGAAGGAGAAGATCCTGGCGATCGGCCAGAAAGCTGCGTATTTCGCGGATACACCGTACTTCGTGAATATCGTGGAGGATGACGGGCAATATGGC
>JAFVHC010000366.1 GCA_017474705.1 Bacillota bacterium | reverse complement strand
TTTCTGGATGATGAAGAGTAGCTCATCGCCGCCTTCACTCTCCTGGAACTGCTGGATCTGGAGCATCGTATAGCCTGGCCTGCTGTCCGGGACAGACGGCGCGGATGCCGGCCTGACGGTGATCCCGCGGGAGACTTCATAGGAAGCAGTCCCTTCCGGAGCGGACAGGTTAAGGTAATTCAGCCTGATGGAAATGACCTCACCGTCCTGGTCGAGGACCATACAGAGAAGACGCGCCTTCTCCCAGTACCGGAGAGCACGCATGACATCGCTTTCCGTCATTTCAAAGAAATCTGCTATACTGCTCAGTGTGATCGTGTGTCCGGGGACCGGCATCCATCTCAGGAGATACAGATAGATCTTCAGGAATTCCCCATTGGCATGGGGGAGGTACCGGTCGAAAAATGTATTTGGAATCGTGGTGCTGTCATTGGAGTAATCGGATTCCAGTGAGATCGTTTTAGACATTATATCACCTCGTTATCGTGCTGCGTATTTGTGCATGTCCGGGCGCAGCCGGACCACACAGAAGAAGTATAACATAATAAAAAATTTTTGAGAATAGGTGCCCCGGCCGGCGGGGCGGTGGATGAGGCCGGACCGGTCCCGGTGGGTAAGTGGACAAAATCTGTCGATTCCTGTCATATGGCGGTCCTCAAAGTGAAAAAAATATCCACCGGCATATGGCAGAGCTCCGGGGCTCACAGCCGGTGGATAGTGTGGATAAGATTTATTTAACCAGGGATTCGCCTACAGAAACTATGTTTCCGGCCCCCATAGTTATCAACAGATCGCCGTTGATACAATTTTTTTGTAAAAATTTTTCGATCTCCTCAAAGGTCGGGAAGTACCAGACTTTTTTGCCTGCAGCTTCCAGGAGGCGCTGGATATCACGGCTGGAAATATCGCCGGGATCCTGCTCCCTGGCAGCGTAGATGTCGGCGAGTACGATGCGGTCAGCCAGCGCCAGCGCATCTGCGAACTGGTCGAGGAAAGCTCTCGTCCGGGTGTAGGTGTGGGGCTGGAATACACACCAGAGCGTGTTGTGGGGGTAACCCGCAGCCATTGTCAGCGTCGCCCGGATCTCCGTCGGATGGTGGGCGTAATCATCAAAGACTTCTACACCGTTAAATTTGCCTTTGTACTCAAAGCGCCGGTCTGTCCCGTTGAACGCGAGAAGGCCTTCCCTGATGTCATCTTCGGCGATGCCGAGAACATCGGCAGCGGCTATGGCGGCCAGCGCGTTTGAGACGTTGTGCATGCCGCCGACACTCAGGCGGACCTGATCAAAATGCCTGCCGCCGATCGTCACATCAAAGGTCGGACGGGCTTTTTCGTCGAAAACAATGTTTGAAGCATGGCAGTCAGCGTCAGCATCAGTTCCGAAGGTGATCACCCGGCATTTGAGCCCCTCTGTGATCTCTGCCAGATCTTCGATCTCATTGTTGATGATCAGGACGCCGTCCTCGCCCGGCTTCTGGGCGAACCTGCGGAAAGAAGACCGGATGTCGGCAAGATCCTTGAAGAAATCCATATGGTCTTCTTCTATATTAAGTATGATCGCGATCCTCGGATCGAACTTCAGGAAACTGTTGGTGTACTCACAGGCTTCTGTAAGGAAATTCTCTGAACGTCCGACGCGGATGTTGCCGCCGATCTCCCTGAGGATGCCGCCGACACTGACTGTCGGGTCCGTGTCACCGGCCAGCAGGATGTGGGCCAGCATGGATGTGGTCGTCGTCTTGCCGTGCGTGCCGGAAACGGCAATGGCGTTGTCATAATGCGACATGATCTGTCCGAGCAGCTGGGCGCGGTCCATCATGGGGATGCCGGATGCCG
>JAFVHC010000365.1 GCA_017474705.1 Bacillota bacterium | reverse complement strand
TTGATGTTAAAGAACTTGATGTCATGACACCAAAACTGATGGTAAACGATGAACTGAAGGTTATCTATATCAACGAAGCTTTTGAAGAGAAGCTGAATGCGGCATCGGAAGCTGAGAAGCAGTGCTACGATGAGGCTGTTGCGGCGCATCCCGGTTATGTGACCAGACTCCGCAGGATGCCGATCACGCTTGAGCAGATGAAGCGGTTCGCGGAGATCAAGCATGACACGTACCTGATCGAACTGATCGCCCGCAAGGAAGCGGTCCTTAAGGATGACAGCCGGGTATATGAGATCCCGCTGATCGATGCTTTCAAGGGGCTGTTCTTTGCGCGTTATCCGCAGTGCCGTAATGTTTTCAGGATGGTCCGCTGGATGGACGAAAGGGAAAATGGACAAAAAGATTAAACTCAAAGGACGGCTTGGCGCATATATGCGCTGGCCGCTCGTCTTAAGTCTCCTGCTGGCAGCTGCTGCGGTCGTCCTTATGTTCATCGATTACAGGGCCGGCGCGGCAGTGGCTATTGTCTTCGCGGTCTATGCAGCGCTGGCAGACCTGCTGTATTACTACCGCAGACCGCTTGTGATCGACGACCTGATCTCGTTCGCTGCGTCCTTTGCGGATGCACAGCTTTCTGCTTTCCGGGCTTCGGCAGTTCCGTACGCCATCCTTGATGATGAGGGTCGGATCCTGTGGGCCAATGACAGCCTGCCGAAGGTGTTTGGCGAACGGGTGGAGGAAAAGAATATCGGGAGCTTCCTTCCGGAGGTCCGGCAGGAACTCGACGTTATGACGCATCCGGTCGTGCATGTCCGCTATGAGGATGAATACTATGCCGCCGAGATCCGCGAGCTTGATCTGTCAGCCTTCGAGGAGGACAACGCGGTGATCAGCTTTTCCCGGACAGAAAAGCGTCTGTTCGGCATTTCCCTGACTAACGAGACGGAAGTGATCGAGAAGAGGCGTGAGATCCAGGACCAGAAACTGGTCTGCGGCATTATTCTGGTCGATAATTATGAAGAGACCATGAACAGCACGGAGGAAGTCCGCCAGTCACTGCTGGCAGCCCTGATCGACCGTAAGATCACAAAATATATGCAGCAGTATGACGCCATCGTCAACAAGATGGAGAAGGACCGTTACATTTTTGTGATGCGCCAGAAGTATCTTCAGGCTGTTCGCAGCGCGAAGTTCGCTCTCCTGGATGAGGTGCGCGAGATCAGTATCGGCAACGAGCTGAATGCGACGCTGTGTATAGGTATGGGCGTGAACGCGGACAGTTATGCTCAGTCCCAGGAGTGGGCCAGACACGCGCTGGACCTTGCTCTCGGACGCGGCGGAGACCAGGCGGTCGTCAAGGATCATGAGAAGATCACCTATTACGGCGGCAAGACAAAACAGGTCGAGAAATCAAAACGCGTGCGGGCAAGAGTCAAGGCTCACGCTCTCAGACAAGTGATCGAGGGCAAGAACAATGTTGTGATCATGGGCCATCAGTACGGTGATACCGACTGTATCGGCGCAGCCATCGGCGTATACCGGGCGGCCCGGGCCCTGAATAAACGTGCGCATATCGTCGTCAATGATCCGTCTGCTTCCGTGAAGGCGATCATAGAGCCATTTCTGGACAACCATGAGTATGACAGTATGATGTTCATTGGGTCGGAGACGGCGAAGACCCTTGTCAATCCGGAGACAGCATTGGTCGTTGTCGATGTGAATACACGGGAACGGACCGAGTGCCCCGCGCTGCTGGACCAGACAAAGACCGTGGTCGTGATAGTTAGGTTTAGCACCAGCACCACCAGTTAGAGTGTAAGCATTTAACCCAACTTCTCTTGCCATAAGCATATCTTTTTCACCTTCAAATAAATAACAAGTGTTATCACTAGATAAAAACTT
>JAFVHC010000364.1 GCA_017474705.1 Bacillota bacterium | reverse complement strand
CCGGAAATCCGGGTACAGGCAAGACGACAGTCGCCCGGATCATAGCGCAGATCTATAATGCGCTCGGCATCCTGGAGACAGGACAGATGATCGAGGTCGACCGATCCGGCCTGGTCAGCGGGTACATCGGCCAGACGGCGACCAAGGTCACTTCCGTCATCGAGAGCGCCTTGGGCGGGATCCTGTTCATCGATGAAGCTTACTCTTTAACGGTCAACAAAGGGGAAGGTGATTTCGGACAGGAAGCGGTCGATACGTTGCTGAAGGCCATGGAGGACCATCGCGACGATCTGATCGTGATCGTAGCAGGATATTCCGACCTGATGCAGGAATTCCTGGCCAGCAATCCGGGATTGAAATCACGTTTCAATACGTTTATCGAATCAAGAACTATACGCCTGACGAACTGATGCGCATCCTGGATCAGATGTGCGAAAAGCAGGATTACAAGCTTACGGAAGAAGCCAAAGAGTATGCCCGCGCTTATTTCGAGATCCAGTCGAAGCAGGAGAATTTCGCCAACGCCCGTGAAGTCCGAAACTTCCTGGAGCACGCGATCTCTCGTCAGGCTACCCGCCTGGTGCTCAATAAGATCACGGATAAAGAAGGATTATCCTTACTGACACTGGAAGATGTGCAGGAGAATAGCTGATATGTGTGTTGATGGGGATCGATCGCTTTATTTCAGGCAAGCCATCTGTGGCTGTTAGAATTTGACCGAATGACAGCATCCTGGAACGATCTGTATCATTTCCCAATGAGATACTGTACCCCCAAAACGGAAGACCCCGCGGGAAGTTGTTGCTTGCAACCTTCCCAAGGGGTCTTCCGTTTTGGGGGTACTTATTATCACAATGGAATCAACTCAGATGTGCCAGCCGCAGATCAGCTCCCAAAAAACGCATGAGCCGGTAAGAGCCGAGCAGGCGGGATACCATGCGGTCGGTATATAATTTGCCAATGGCAGAGAGCTCCAGATTGGTCGTTATGATGGTGGAGCGGCCAAACTGCAGACGCAGATCGATCAAATGCAGGATATCCGCAGCGGATGCCTTGTTCGGAGCTTCGGTGCCCAGGTCGTCGATGATCAGCAGGTCACAGTCCTGCATATATTACCACGCATCGGAAGCAGACTCATTCTCACGATAATGGAACCTGCGGTCGCTCAACTGAGAGGCAAGATCATAAGCGGACAGGTAGAGGACCGTACTGCCTTTATCCAGGACTTCCTTGGCGATGCATCCCGCCAGGAATGTCTTGCCTGCACCGGTGGAACCCGTGAACAGATAATTGATCGGTCCCTGCAAAGGAAATACGTCCAGATCCTTGTGGACGGCGTTCAGGATGGTCTCCATCTGCGTACGGGCAGAACAGGCTTCATTCTCGCGTTTGACAGAAGAGAAGAGGTCAAGATCGAAACGCTTGAAATTGTCCTGCTGAAGCAGGTTCTTCATGTGTGAACGATCGTAGGCAGACTCGATGAGCTGCTGCTCGAAACAGCGGCAGCGCTTGCCATCGACAAAACCGGTATCTTTACAGATGGGGCATTCATACACAGGTTCGAGATCCGCATCGGAATAACCGGCAAGCCGCAGAAGGAAGGAACGTCTTGTACGCAGTTCCTCGACCTCGGTGCGGACTTTTTTGAGCAATTGGACCGGGTCTTCGTGAGACTTAAGATAGGCCTGCATGGAACGGATGCCAAAGGACTCGATCTGTCGATCGATCCGGCCGATCTCTGGGATGCGCTCATATACTTCCTGTATACGCAGGTCCCGCTGCTGGAGAGCACGGGACCGTTTTTCTTCATATTTTTGAAGGATGTTTCTATAATCCTGTTCCGAAAGGGACATGAGGCTTATTTCCTTTCTGAATAGAGCTGATCCTGCGCCATACGCTCAAGAGCTTCGTAATCCCAGTCGCTGTGGGCGGAGAAACCTTCGGGAGCGCCGGCGGCATTCTGACGGCGTTCTGCAGGCACGCCCTGACTGCGCAGGAAACTTTCGTCTGCCTTGGCTACGCCGTCCATCGTGTGGATGTTCATAAGATGCCAGTTCTCCAGGATGGAATCAGCATAGGCAAAGCTGGGCTGATTGGTACGGCTGTAGGTGCGATTGCAGGCTTCGACGATAAGTTCCTCAGGCATCTGATACTCGTCCATCCAACGGCGGATATATGTCAGCTCCTGATCGGAAGGACGGGCGGAGCGGAGGTGCAGCGCATTCAGAATGGGCCGATAGGATGCAAAGCGCGTTACGTATGCCTGGGCTTTTTCCAAGGTATTGATGCCCTGATCAGACCAGTCCTGCGCAACCTTTTCCATGTAACGCAGGGTGCGGCCGCCATGACTGAGGCAATACTCGATCAGATACTCGATCACGTCGACGGGCAGGCGGTAATAATCGTAGAAACTGTACAGCCTGGACAGGTTCGGAGGACTTAACGGTGCACCAAAAGAGACGCTGGCCTTTGCGAAGAGACCCGCGATCTTTGGATTGGTCTGATAGACGGCCAGCTCCTCCGGGGTGTAGGTAGGTTTATGCTCGACCTGCACGACTTTGGAGATGACCGGCCTTTCGGCCTGCTCCTGCTGTTTCATTTTTTCACGTACGGGCGGGGGCGTCGGAAGAGAACCGCCGTCCTCAAAACGAATGGACAAAGCGCCATTCATATCCTGGATATGGACAAGTCCCAGATCCTGCCAGTAGCGCAAGGCTTCGATGACGTCGGATTCGATCAGATGGAGCGCCTGGGAAATGGACTGTGTCGACAGACTGGAGACACGGTTGCAGTAATGCTGGTAGGCATACAGGAACACTTTTACATACGTGCCGTTGGCCCGTGGCATATGATGCAATATGAATTCATCGGACAATAGGATATATCCGGGATGGGGATCGCTGGAATACAAAATATCCGGCATGGAAACGTAACCTCTTTCATG
>JAFVHC010000029.1 GCA_017474705.1 Bacillota bacterium | reverse complement strand
CACACCGAACACCTGATTGACGGCTTCCGCCAGCGTGGTGACCTGGATGGCGCAGGCATCAGTAGCGATATCCAGGAACAGGGCGACGCCGTAGATAGCCGCCAGGATCTTGCCGAAGGTGCCCAACGCGGCCTTCATGTAATGCATGGGACCGCCATAGTATTCACCATCGATCTGCTTACGGTAATGAACGGACAGCGTGACCTCGGTCATCTTGGTGAGCATGCCGACGATCGCGATCAGCCACATCCAGAAGATGGCGCCGGGACCGCCGACGGCGATGGCGGCCGCGACACCGGCGATGTTGCCGGATCCGACGGTACCGCCCAGAACGGTGGTGATGGCCTGCCATGGCGTCAGTTCACCTTCGCCGGCCTTCTCATGACCTTTCTTGCTGAAAACTTCACCTACGGTCTTCCTCCACCAGGTCTTGATGCCTGTGATCTGGAAGAAACCGGTACGAATGGAGAGGTATAATCCGGTGGCAATCACGAGGATCGTCAAAGGGATGCCCCAAAGAAAATCTGTAAACTCGTAAATCTTCTCAAACATGATTAATACTCCCTCTTATGGATTTGTTGTATAGATCGTTTTAATAGCTCTGATAGAGGCCGTCCCATACGATCCGGCGATAGTTTTCTTTGTCCGTGTCACCCTCGGTGGAGAAGCACAGGATGCGGGAATTCTCGTCGATCTGTAATTTCTTGCGCAGCCAGTCCAGAGACGGATTGGTCATCAGCTCGGCCACGAAACCGAAGGTGGCGGCACCGGATTCACCGGAGATGACCTTGTCGTCGCCGGGCAGCGGATTGCCCAGGATGCGCATGCCCTTCGCGGCCACATAATCCGGGACGGACACGAAGTGATCCGCGTGGTCTTTCAGCACGTTCCAGCCGATGGTGCAGGGCTCGCCGCAGCAAAGACCGGCCATGATGGAATCCATATCACCGGTGACGAAATGCAGCTTACCGTCGTTGGCTTCAGCCGTGCGGTAGATGCAGTCCGCCTTGTTCGGCTCGACGATGGTGATGATGGGTCGATCTTCATCGCCGTAATAATCGGCCAGGAAACCGGTCACGCCGCCGGACATGGCACCGACGCCGGCCTGCAGGAATACGTGCGTGGGTTTTTCCTCGCCCAGCTGCTGCACGGCCTCATATGCCATGGTGGTATACCCTTCCATGATCCAGCCGGGGATATCCTCATAGCCTTCCCAGGCGGTATCCTGGACCATGACCCAGCCGTACTTCTCGGCGCCTTCATTCGCCAGACGGACCGCATCGTCATAGTTCAGGTCCGTGATGCTGGCATCGGAACCGAGGGCGCGGATGTTGTCCAGACGCTCTTTGGCGGATCCTTTCGGCATGTAAACGACAGATCTCTGCCCCAGGCGGTTCGCCGTCCAGGCCACGCCGCGGCCGTGGTTGCCGTCCGTCGCGGTGACGAAGGTGACCTCGCCCAGCTTTTCCTTGATCTCGTCAGAGGTCATCTTCTCGTAGGGCAGCTCGGAGATGTCCATGCCCAGCTTCTGAGCGATGTAGTTACCGATGGCGTAGGAGCCGCCCAGCACCTTGAACGCGTTCAGCTGGAAGCGGTAGCTTTCATCTTTCACGTGGATGGACTTGAGCCCGACTTGTTTCGCAAAGTTGTTCAGGCTGGCAAGCGGTGTTACGGAATATTCGGGGAAGGACCTGTGAAAAGCATTGACCTTCTTCGCGTTTTCAAGACCGAAACGCTTGACGTCGTACAGAGCCTGTCCCTGATCGTGTTTCAGACTAACTGCTTTAAAACATTCCTTCATGTTTTGTTCCCTTCTTTCTTATCTGCAGGCAATGGCCTCGATCTCCACTTTCGCGCCTTTCGGCAGGGCGGCTACCTGGAAGGCGGCACGCGCCGGATAGGGTGCGGTGAAGAACTCGGCATAGACTTCGTTCATGGCGGCGAACTCGCCGATGTCGGCCAGCAGAACGGTGGTCTTGCAGACGTTGGCCATCGTCAGACCTTCAGACTCCAGGATCGCTTTGATATTTTCCAGCGACTGACGGGTCTGTGCCTGGATGTCCTCGCCGGCAAAGGCACCGGTCTTGACATCGATCGGAAGTTGGCCGGACACGAACACGACGTCACCGCCGGCGATGGCCTGAGAATACGGCCCGATGGCGGCAGGCGCCAAGGGTGATTCGACTTTCTTGATCATGTTGCTCCTCCTTTTATGCAATTTTTCTAAAGATGGGGTGAATCTGGTGTTTCTAAATGTCATCATAGCACAAATAAATAATGTTTCAAGGGTTTAAACAATAAAAAGAAGAAAAATACAAAATTTCGTGAAAAAAGTCACGTTTTGAAAAACGTGTGCGCGGATCGCGTACAGACTTGCTTCCCTCATGGTACTATGATAGAATACGAAAAACACAAGCGTGGAAGGAGAATGAAGAGGATGTTCCAGCATAGAATGCACAAGATCGTATGCATCCTGCTGTGTCTGATCTGCTGCGTGACCTGCGGCGTCGGCTGCGCTGGGCAGAAAAAGGATCTGCCGCGTTTTTCGGGCAGGGTCAAAGCAGCGGAAGAATCAGCAGGGCTGCTTCTGTCCGGCAGTAGGAACGATGACGCTGTCATGCATGAAGAAGAATTCGGCGGTATCTACATCGACTGCACCATAGAGGATTTCAACGCACTGGGCTTCCGGTATGGAGATAGTGTGGATATCTCCTTCTCCAACGGATACACTTTGAAAGACATCCCGTACTATAATGGATACTACACGACCAATGGACAGCCGCTTTTGGTGGCGTATCCCGGATATCCGTTCATCAAGGCCGGGATCAACAACGGGGATGATCTCTGGGTGGTCGCCGGTCTTTCAGAAGAAGATACGGTCGAGATCGTGCTGCACGAAGCCGGAAAATACGCGGACATCCAGGACGCGCGGGATATCCATTACTCAGACGATCGCACGAAGTTCGAAAGCGATGTGGAATTCGCTAACTTCCGCAATGTTGCGGTCGGACAGATCCGGGCAGGGGTGCTGTACCGCGCGGCTTCTCCCTGCGACGACCAGCACAACCGGGCACCATACGTGGACGCGCTGATAAAGGAAGCAGGTGTACAGTACATCGTCAATCTGGCCGATACCGAGGTCAAGATCGAGCGCTACATGGCGGATCCGGAT
>JAFVHC010000363.1 GCA_017474705.1 Bacillota bacterium | reverse complement strand
TTTGCCGCCGCGACCCCAGGCAAGGCCCGGATTTCTCATAGCCGCAAAGTCAACGTCCTTGGGCATCTCTCTCTTTTTCCCCGAAAGCACCGGGTAATCCGGGATCACGATCGGGTTGATGAATGTTTTACGGATATCTTTTTCCATCGGTACCTCCTTAGTCGAACAGATGGATCTCGACCTTCAGCAAGGTCGGCTCGCCAAAGCGGACGTGCTCCTCGTCGCCGTTCAGCAGGCGGGAAACGGTCCACGTACCATCGATGAATTCACCCTCTTCGATGGTCAGATACTCAAAGAACGGACGTGCCGGATCCAGAGACGCAAAGGATGGCATGCAACCCAAGCCCAGCAGGTAGAAGGTATCCGGAGCAACACGGGCTGCCAAAAGCGCTCCGCCGCCCTTCTGGATCATCGGGCCTTCGAACACAGCGCTGATCGCCACATCGCCGAACTCCATAGTCCTGCGGTCCGGATCCTCACGGATCAGTGCGTCCAGATCGTCAGAACCATACAGATCGCCCAGCACCGGTGTCAGACCGGCAACCAATGCGTTGACACGGGCATAAGTCTCAGGATCCATTTTCTCGCTGAGTGCTTTGTCGGTCACGTCCATGCCTACGGCCGCACCAAGGAAGGTGTCCGCCTGCTGCCCCAGATCATCGATGCCGAAAGGCGCGAAGCACATGGCCTGATGATGTCCCACCGCGTAGAGGAGACGGCCTGGCGCGCCGCCATGCATGGCGACTTCAGGAATGAACAGAGGATTGCCTTGTTTCGTATACTTTTTGCAGGTATCCACGAACTGCGGGATATAGATGTCAGGTGCCAGCCAGTCCAGAGACTGCGCCACGGTCTGATACACTTCCATGACCCGGTAGACTGGTCCGCCGCTGGGATATTCGCCAGGTTGCTTGCCCTGCACCAGCCAGCAGTTGGCGTACATGGGGATCGGGTACTCCACCTTGCCGGCTGCCGCTACCGCTTCGATATGCTTGGCGGTATGATAGGCCATGAAGACTTCATCCGCCGCTGCTCCGAAGACTTCTTCCCAGGTACCGTCCTGGCACTTGCCGAGCGCTTCTTTGATATCTTCCACGAGGCCGTCCTTGCGGGCCAGCAAGCCATCGATCAGCTCCTGCGGCACCTTGTCCGCGAAGATCGCATCGGCCACATCGCTATGGTCGCGGGAAGCGCCCAGCATACCCGTCTCGTTCTCCACCTGGATCAGGATGACGGTATGATCGGTATCATATTCTTTCAGGTGGCGGCAGAGGGCTGCGAAAGCACGGGCGTCGGCCTTTGTTGTTTCCTCGCAGAATGCGGACAGCGTCGTATACGGCACCTTGTGACCGAACATGGTGAAGAAGCTTACATTCTTGCCTTTCTCCCCTTCCGCGCGACGGAAACGCCGGGTGTCCTTCTTGACCCAGTTCGGAGCGTAGGAACAGTTCGCGTTCTTCCAGCTGCCGAACCACAGGATACCAAATTTCATACCATGGGCTTTCGCCTGTTCGATCAGGCCGTCGACCAGGTCGAAGTGGAACTCACCCTCCACAGGCTCGGTCTGCTGCCAGGTGACCGGGAACAGCAGGCTGTTCAGATTTGCGGCCTGCATCTTGTCCCAGATGGGTTCCATATACCTCAGTGTGGAAGAACTGGAATTGTGCAGTTCTCCGGACAGCAGGATGAATGGTTTGTCATCGACAAGCAATACTTTCTGTCCATTGCGGACTTCTACTTTCGGCATGCTCATAAAACCACCTCTTTCTATACTAAGCTGCCTCAGGCGGCCTTGTCTGCGTTGTCAAAAATTCCCTCCGTTTTCGCGGAGGGAATTCAAATTCGAAATGTGATCAACCCTTGACCGCGCCGATCATAACGCCCTTGGTGAAGTACTTCTGGATGAACGGATAGAAGCACATGATGGGCACCGTACTGACGATGATGGTCGTGTACTTGACGAGCTTACGCTCGGTCTGTACATTCTTGACCGCATCAGCGGAGGTAGTCATAACGGCTGTGTCGTTCAGAAGCAGGATCTCACGAAGGATCAACTGCAGCGGGTATTTGGAACGATCTTTCAGATAGATCATAGCCGGGAACCAGGAGTTCCACAGACCAACAGCATAATACAGAACGATAACTGCGATCGTGGCCTTGGACAGCGGCACGATGATCTTGGTCATAACGGTCCATTCGCCTGCGCCTTCAAGACGAGCGGATTCTTCCAGTGCATCCGGTACGTCCGCAAAAGCGGTGCGCAGGATGATCATGTTGAACATGCTGATGGCGGACGGAATGATGACCGCCCAGCGGCTGTTGTACATGCCCAGTCCACGGACGACCATGTAGGTCGGGACCATACCACCATTGAACAGCATGGTGAAGGACAGGAACAACATGAAGAAATTACGTTTTTCAAAACGTTTACGCGAAAAGGCGTACGCGCCAAGGATCGTCAGACCGGTACTGATGATGGTACCGATGATGACATAGAATGCCGTATTGGCATAACCGGTCAGGATATTCGGGCTGGACAGAACGATCCGGTAGCCACCGAGCGTCGGCTCACCCAACGGCCAGAAGACCAGGCCCGGATGCGCGGACAGGATATCCGACTGGGAGAAGGATGCCATGATGACATGCCAAACCGGAGCCAGGAAGATCAGGCCCAACAAGACCAGGAAGAGATATAAGAAGATCAAAAAGGCGATACGGCCAGGAGATTTTTTAATTTTCATCTTCTTTCCCTCCTTAGAACAGACTCGTACCGGCGAACTTGGCACTCAGCTTATTGGATATGATCAACAGAAACGTGTTGATAATAGAGTTGAACATGCCGACAGCCGCGGAATAGCTGTAGTTGAATTCCTGAAGACCTTTACGATAGACGTACGATGAAATAACGTCGGCCGTTTCATACGTATTGGTGGAATACAAAAGGATGATCTTCTCGTAGCCGACCGCGAACATGGTACCCATACGCAGGATCAGCAGTGTGATGATGGTAGGAACGATACCGGGCAGCGTAACGTGCAGGGTCTGTTTCCAGCGGCCCGCGCCGTCCAGAGAAGCGGCTTCATACAGTTCCTGATCGATACCGGCAAGGGCTGCCAGGTAAATGATAGAACCGAAACCGATGCCCTGCCACATATCGGACAGGATGTAGATGGTCCGGAAGTATTCCGGCTGACCCAGATAGTTCTTTCTCTCACCGCCGAGCTTAACGATGAACTCGGTGATCGGTCCGTCGGAGGCGGTAAAGTCAGCGACCAAACCGCAGACGATGACCAGAGAAATAAAGTATGGCAGATAAGAGATCGTCTGGATGGATTTCTTGAACCACTTGTTGTTGACTTCATTCAGCAGCAACGCGAAGATGATCGGCGCCGGGAAACCGAAGATCAGGTTCAGGACACTGATCATAAGCGTGTTTCTGAGCAGACGGCCGAAGTAGATACTGCTGAAGAAATCGACGAAATGCTTGAATCCCACGAACTGGCTGTGCAGGAATCCTCCCTTAGGCGTATAATTCTGGAATGCCATGACCAGACCGAACATCGGGAAGTAGGCAAAGATCAGGAAGAACGCCAATACCGGGATGATCATGATGTACAAGCCGGGATTTTTCCTCATATCTTCGATAAATGATTTCATAAGCAACCCCTTCGATGGATTTTATGAAAGCGGCCTCCCCGCTTTTGGGGCAAGGAGGCCATGATTGCTGTAAGCAATACGATTTCAGAAATGTACAAGAATCAACGAGCCATGAAACGATCCAGAGCAGCCTGCTGCAGGGAGATCGCTTCATCGATGCCCATACCCTTGACACCGTTGACATACGCATCCCAGCCATCCAGAGATTCGGAACCCAGGATGAACTTGGTGGTCATTTCAGAGACATAGGTCTCGACGTCGCCCATGATGGTGGCGTAGCGGTTCGCTTCGTCAGAGGTCATGGTGATGTTCGGCATCATCCAGATGTGATCGGTGTCGACATTGCTCGGCCAAATCTCGTTGATCGCAGCCAAAGCCTTGTCATCAGCGGTCTGCAGCTCACGATCCCAGATATACATACCGGCGGAGCGGAAGCAGAACTTGGTCATCGCATCGGAAGCAGACAGTCCATCCGGGTTGTTGAGGATCTTGTCGGTGTAGACCGGCTTGCCATCAACGACGGTGTAGGTGTCACCCTCGGTACCATAGTAAGCGAGCCATGCCCACTCCTGCTGAGAACCAAGGTTCAGATACGCAGCCAGAGTATCCTGGTCTTTCGCCATGGTGGAGATACCAACGGTACCGGTACCACGGGTGAAGTTATACTGTGCCAGATGGACTTTGTCGCCAGCGTTCTTGACAGGAGCGGGAACCGCGACCAGATCCATCTCCGGCTTGCCGACCATGATGCCGCGCAGGCCAAGCAGGGTGTAGATATCGAACCATGCACCGGTCAGATCCTGACCAAACAGGGTATCCGGGCACAGCCAGTCCTGACGGGTATAGAAGTCAGGATCAATCAGGCCTTCTGCATACCAGTCATGCAGCATGGTGATGTACTCTTTGTAACCTTCTTCGATCGGGCTATACTTAACAGTACCATCCTGATTGATGAAGCCCTTGCCAGAAGATCCGACAACGCCAACACCATAACCGGCGGAGAAGATGCTGAACGGATCGCCGGCATTCGCGTTGATCCACAGAGGCGCGGTAGCACCCTTCTGCTCTTTGAACGCAACCAGCATATCATGCCAGTCATCATACGTTACAGGAACATCCAGACCCAGATCGTTCAGCCAGTCCTGACGGACGGTCATACCCAGCCACGGACCCTGATCCGGGCAGTTGATGAAGTAGATAGCCGCGAAGTTGCCTTCATCAGTTTTGCAGTCCTTATAAACAACATCGTTTTCGCTGATCAACTTGTTGTAGTCGGTCAGATAGTTGTCCATGTACTTGTTCAGCGGGACCAGGACGCCATCAGAGATCGCCTTGTCCAGACCGCCGACATAATACGTGCCGACATCCCAGATCATGTCCGGATACTCACCGGAGGTGATCATCAGGTTGAAGTTTTCCTGCTCCTGACCTGATGGGGGGATCTGCCATTCTACATGGACGTTGGATTTCTCTTCCCAGGCCTGAACGGACTCGATATCGTTATAGGTGACGATACCCAGTTTCGGGTCGGAAGTCGCAGCAGTACGCCACGCAGTAAACTCGATTTTCTCAGGAAGCGGGAAAGTGATCTCTTTCACTTCCACGTTGCCGCCTTCTTCAGTGCCGCCGGCTTCACCGGATTCCTTTTTGCCGCAAGCGGTAAAGAGGGAGCCGACCATAAGAACGACCAGCAGCAGAGCAAAAATACGTTTTGTCATTTTTTTCCTCCTTATTTACGAATTGCAAAAAAAGTCCCTGCAATTTGCTTTGGTATTTTGTATTATACACAAATCGCAGGGAATGGTATTACACTTTTCTTTGTTTTATTATGATATTTTTTGAACTTGAACAAAATGTTAACGAAATGTTACGGTTTTGCGTCACGTTGATACTGGGCGGGTGTGATGCCGGTCGTTTTCCGGAAAACGTTCTGGAAATACTGCTGTGAGGAAAAGCCCAGCTGTTGCGAGATCTCGAGCAATGTGCCTCTGTTTCTGCGGAGCATCGTTTTTGCTTCTTCGATCTTTTCACGGTTGATGAATTCCGTCAGGCTGATGCCGGTCTGGTCTTTGAATTGATGGCTCAGATAGGAGGCGTTCATGCCCAATTCCCCTGCCATTTTCCGGACGGTGATCTTTTCAGACAAATGTCCGGAAACATACGTCACTGCTTTCCGGACCAAGTCGCTCTGGTCAGCGAAACGGTTCACATGAGCTATCTGTTCTGCAAAAAAGCATATCATTTCCTGAAGGCTCCACTCTGCTTCCGGAAAACTTCTGACGCGCTCTATCTGGGACACGCAGCCTGCCGCCCAGGACTCGATCATATCCCTGTCTACTCCGCTGTTTACTGCCGTCCATTCGCACAGCGCCAACGTCATCAGGAACATGTCCTGTATCGTGCGCAAGGGTGTAACGCCTTCGTAGGTGGGAAGGGTCGGCATCCGCATGATCGATTGCTCCGCAAAGATCCTGCGCAGTTCCATGACATCGCCTTTTTCCACGAAGTACATGATATCCGGTCCGAGATCTTTGTCGATATTCATATCCAAGTATGGGATCAAATTAGGAATCATCTCTTCCTGTTTGATATACTTCGAGAACCGATGGTGCAGAAAGCTTTCCTCCACCAACTCTTTTCTTCTCATCGTTGCAAACAGCGTACTTAAAGTCTGGAAAAATTCATCAAGGCGCCAGAACGGGATTCCGTTGACATACTCCCACAAGGCGTCAGACACAGGTCGGTGGAATGCTTCGCTCAGCCGGACGATCTCCTGATGTCGGTCGATATTCATCAGCACCGGGCCGATGATCACATAGCCATGCACTGTCTCCTGCCGCAAGCCGATGAAACCATAGACCAGAGATTCCTGCGTGATCTGATAGCAGAATGCCGTGCCGTCCTGCAGCAGCTGCTCCCGCACGTCCCGATCATAGGTTTCCGAAAAAACGCTGCTGCCCAATTGCAGCGGCGTTTCTTCTTCTGCGATCCATCGGACCGGTATCTGGGTCAGGCGGTAGAACTGCTCCAGCAGCTCACGTAATACAGGTTCCATTTTAATGTTTCTTTCTTACTGTCGGATTTAGAACGGATTTCCTGCGCTCGGCACTTTGATATCGAAGTAGTCCAGCGCCTTCTCGATGGTCAGATCCCAGAAGCGCCACTCATGCTTGTAGCCGGGGATCTCCTCGAATTTGGCTTCCAGACCAATCTTCTTTGCGTGGTTCTTGAAATGTTTGAAACCCTCGTAAAGCATATCATCCTTGCCGCAGGCAAAGTAGAGCTTCGGCAGGTCGACATTGTTCTGCACGGCTTCATCCAGCACGCGCCAGGTGTTCTCGTAGGAAGCCACATAGGCCTCATAACCGCCGCGGTTGTCGATCGAACCCTGCGTACGCTTGAAGAAATCCGGATTCTTCTTGCGGTCCCACTCGATGTCGCGCGGGGCAGCGGACAGGATGGCCGCGCCGGCAAACAGTTCCGGATGGTTGAACGCGTAGACGCAGGTGCCGCGGCCGCCCATGGACAGGCCGGCGATGAAGTTGTCCTCCCGCTTGTCGGAAGCCGGGAACCAGTTGTGCACCAAAGGCATCAGCTCTTCCGTCAGGAAGTCATACATGTTGTAACCGATGCTGAAGTCTTCCCAGTTGGCGTAGTTCGTGTTCAAGGCGCTGGGCATGACCACGATCAGGTCCCGCTCGCAGGCATAGAGCTCGATGTTGCTCTTCCGGATCCAGTCCGTATGGTCGCCGAAGGTGCCGTGCAGCAGCCACAGGACTTTGTATTTCTTGCCGCTCTCATAGAACTCTTTGGATTTGGTCATCCACGGTTTGTCCGGCAGGATGATGGAGACCTGGGTATTGCCCATCAGATATTCACTTTGAAAATCGAATTGTACGTATGCCATTGTAACGCTCCTTTTTACAGACCCAGTTTTTTCATGATCCCTTCCGCGTCCACACCCGGGTGTGTCAGATACAGACGCAGGATCTGCTCCGCCAATGCTTCACTGATGTGCACGTCCTTCGCGATCTTCGCATAGGACTTGCCTTTTTCCCATTTCCGGATGATCTTTTCGATCTGTTCTTTGCCGATGTCCTCTTTGGCCAGTTCCTGCTCCGTTTCCGGATGCGCGATGTCCTGGCGCTCCAGCCGCAGGCTTCCGTCGCTGCCCAAGGTCAGGATCGCCAAGGTGATCGGCTGATGGAACCGCCGGGGGCCGCAGCTGCCGGGATTGATGACGACCGTCTTCCCTTCCCGCGATTCCTCATACTTGTGCGAATGCCCATAGACGACCAGGTCGTAAGAAGACAGATCCTTCGGCAGATCCTTCTTCTTGTGCGTCATGAAGATCTTTAAGCCGCAGGCTTCCACTTCCAGCGACTCCGGCAGGTCCTCCACGCGGCCTTTGAAATTGTTGCCACGGACCGCGTACAGCGGCGCGATCTCCTGCAGCTGGTCCAGGATCTTCCCGGAACAGACGTCGCCGCCGTGCAGGATCACATCGCAGCCTTTAAGCAGTTCCACCACCTCCGGCCGCAGCAGGTCGTGGGTGTCGGACAGGACTCCGATGGTCTTCACCAGCATGATGATCACCCTTTCCATATGTTGACTTAAATATACTTCATTCTTCGGGAGAAATCAATAATGTTTGGTGGCCCGGCCTGCAGGAATGCATGCCTGCGTTGGCGTACAGGTACATACGACCTGCAAGAATCGTTGCCTGCGTTGTCCTACATGTACGCTTGACCTGCAAGATCTGATCTCATCCGATTCCTGCAGGTATTTTATTCATTTACGCCATTAAAAACAGAGGTTTTCTCCATCGGATTTGAAGAAAACCCTGTTTTAATGGTTTTAATTGTCACTTTTTAGGCCGATGTACCTGTAGGATCTGCTCAGACATGGATTCTGCAGGTTACATGTACATGTAGGATCACGTCCATTTCGATCCTGCATGCTCCCGGCCTGCAGGAATGCATGCCTGCGTAGTTCTGCAGGTAAAACCACGTTTTATATAGCCGTACCCTCCTCACTCATGCTATAATATCCTTTGGAAAGGTGGTCACATCCATGGAATATTTCGATATTTGTGATACGAACGGTCGCCCCACCGGTGCGACCATTTCTCGTGCAGAAGCGCATGACAAGGGCATCCTGCACCGCACCGCTCACGTCTGGATCGTCCGAGAAGCAGACGGACGTCGGGAAGTCCTGCTGCAGAAGCGCAGCCAGATCAAGGACTCTTTCCCCGGTCAATATGATACTTCTTCCGCCGGACATATCCCCGCCGGTGACGAACCCATACCTTCCGCGCTCCGGGAACTTGAGGAAGAGCTGGGTATCTGCGCAAGGCCGGAACAGCTGACCTATATCGGCCACTTCTTCATCCATTTCGCAAAGGAATTCCACGGCAAAATGTTCCGCGACTATGAGTATTGCTTTGTCTACTTGTATCAGGATCCGGTGGAGATCGATGCCCTGACTCTGCAGGAGGAGGAAGTGGAAGAAGTCCGCTGGTTCGATCTGGAGGCCGTCTGGGAGGAAATACAAAAAAGCCGGGAGCGCATTTGCGTCCCGGCTGAGGGTCTGTCTGTGCTGCGTGACTATTTGATGCAGGCTTAGACCTGGAAGAACTCACGGCCTTTATTGATCAGGAACCGCTCGTTGAGGATGGCCTCGTCTTTCGGGCCAAAGGGCTCGGCGAGGCACTGCTCGATATGCTCCACGCCGAAGGAAAAGCTTTCGAAGTTCCCGGGCGGTACCAGCACATCGGCGCCGAGTTTGAGCGCATAGCGCATGCAGGCCATGCCGAAATCCTCATCGTCGATATCGAAGGGTTTGCACCAGGATTTCGGGAACTGGGAGTTGGCCTGCTCCGCTTCGCTGTCCCAGGCGCGCTCGACGAAGGCTTTCATGCCGATCACACCCATGTTCCGCTCTTTCACGGCTTTCAGGATGCGGTCTCCCATGCCCTTGCTCTTGTTCATGAGCCAGTTCACCGGAAACAGGATCGTGTCATAATCATATAATTCCAACGCACGCAAGGCGGCGTCTTCCGAATGGGCACTGAAGCCCAGCTGGCGGATGACGCCTTCTTTTTTCAGCTGCGTGAGCAGTTCCATGCAGCCGCCCGGCGCAAATGCGCTTTCGATATCTGCTATGGAAGAGACCTCGTGCAGCTGATAGATGTCAAAATGATCCGTATGCAGGAGTTCCATGGATTCTTTGATCTCCCGCTCCGCTCCTTCTTTCGTACGCTCCTTTGTCTTGCAGGCCAGATAGACCTTGTCACGATAGGGTCTCAATGAGTTGCCCAGGAATTTCTGCGCATCCCCATAGGAAGGCGCCACGTCAAAGTAATTGATGCCATGCGCGATGGCCCATTCCACATGATGGTCGGACAGCGCTTGTCCATCGCCCGGGATGGTGGCTCCGCCAAAATGCTTCGCGGACACGATGCCGCCGTATACGATCGCTGAGGGCTTGTAACCGGTCCTTCCTAAAGTACGATACTGCATGAGCTTGGCTCCTTTCTGAATGCAAAGCTGAGAATCAACAATCATACTACCACATCTCGGGGGATTCCACAAGTTCAAGCGACAGGAAGCAGACGGAATCGACAGGAAAGGACAGGCTGCGGATGGACCTTTATACACTACGCGAGAAACGCTTCGACCGCTGTCATGACCCGGCGGACCATCTCCAGATCGGTCTTCCAGTCGCCGGTTTCCAGGGAATGGTTCCCCTGCTCCACGATGTGGCAGGGGACGTTTCTTTCTGCGCACAGTTCCGGGATGCGGCCTTTCGGCACCCAGGGATCGGCTGTCCCGGTGAAGACGATGGCATCCATGATCGGGTAAGCAAAGGTCATTTCCAAAGGTGTAAAAATGACCTGGCGCACCGGCTGTTTCAGTTTGGCGGCGATGCAGGCCGCTGCCGCCGTCCCGATACTTTTGCCGATGAACAGGACTTCTTCATATTGCTCCCAGGGCATGTCCGCAAGCTGCTCTTCCGCCTGCGTCAATGCGATCTGAAAGGCCTTCTGCATCTTCTTTTCGTTGTTTTTATCCTTCTTCGGAAAGCCGGAGAAGATCAGCAGTTTCGTCTCAAATCCCTGTGCATCCAGCATCTTGCGGCTGTAATACAGTAAAGGTTTATCGTTGGTATATCCCATGCCCGGGAAGAAAACGGCTAATTTCGAGTTTTTCATCGTTGACTTGCGATTCCTTTTTCTTCGTGATCTATGTCTTTGTGACCATCATAGCTGAAATCATAGCTGATTTCAAGCGATCATGGACCATGTGGTGGAATCGTGGTACAATATTTATGATCATCAGTATGATGCCGCTTTAGGTTCGAAAACGGGAGTGTGAAGTCACACTCCCGTTTATGTTTTTCCTCAGCAGACCAGCACATATCCGCAGGATCTGCATTTAAAGTAATCCACGTCGTCGCTCGGTCTCGTGTCATATTCCGTCTTATAATAATACATCATTCCTCCACAGACCGGGCATTGGCCCTCCACCGGTTCGTGATCATAGGTCACGGAAAAGTGCCAGCAAGCGTCGTTCGTATCGCAAAAGCTGCCCGGCTCCACCGTAGCGGCACAGCCATCCGTAAGCCAATCGCGGTCTGCCCCGCCACTGACGGCATCCAGTTCGTCCAGATCGAGCTCCCTATCTTTCCCACGGCCCTGGATCTCATCCCAGATCTGCTCTGCCTGGGCGGCATCTTTACCTGCGGCGCTCAATAATGCTGCGATCTCATCCTGACTTTTTGCTTTGAACAATTTTGAATCGAGTTTTTCAGAATACTTTGCCATTGCTGTTTGATCCTTCCTGTTTTGCATAAGAGCATTGTAGCAGAGAGATCTCCATTCTTCAATGCATTTTCTTGATTTATAGTATCACATCCGCGATCACCGGGTCATGGTCCGAAAGGAACAAGGGTCCTCTTTTTTCATGCAGCAGCCGGACTTTAATCACCTGCCATTCTTTCGTCAGGCAGATATAGTCGATCTTCTCCGGCTCCGTGAGGCGGTCATAATCATGGAACGTGCCCGCAAGGTCCGCCGATACGTCGCGGAAGCGTGGATCGGCCAGCAAAGGCTGAAGTTCCGAAGCCTCAGGCGTCGCATTCAGATCGCCCGTAATGACGGTGGGCAGGGGACGCAGTTTCTGCTGCGTCTCATAGGATCGCATCAGCTGCTCCATCTCCAGGCGGCGTGCCGTTTTCCCCTCGTGATCCGTATGGATGTTCATGAAACGAAAGGCCTGACCGCCCTCCACCGGCATCATGTCGCAGGATGTGAAAACCCGCGGACACCCGCTTTGATCCCCGCCATAGGTGCTGCCGGGCACTTCCGGCGTGGGCGAGAGCATCTCTGAATACACCCGCTCGATCAAGAATCTGCTTTGTCTGACGGCGATCCCGGCGGATTCTCCCAGGTGGTCCTTTTCCCGTCCGCCGCCTAAAAATACGAACTCCGGCAGGCGCTCCACCATCATGCCGCGCATCAACGGAGTCATCTCCTGCAGGCCGATCACGTCGGCCTTCAGGGCACGGATCGTATCGCAAAGGAAGTCGGCCCGGAATATGAACTGCTGATCTTTATCATAGGTCGTCTGTGTGCGGATGTTGAAACTGAGCAGACGATATTGGTTCATGCTGGCTCCTCCTTTATCACCGCGGACCGATCCCCGGCAAGAGCACCTGCTCGAACACGTACCTGCCGGACATCTTCTGGTACACATTGAACATGTAGTCCTCACGGCCGGCCGGGATCCTGACGCTGGCGGACAGGTTTTTAAAGTTGAAGATCGGGTCCATCATCGTCAGCACATGCTCGTTTTCATCCACCAGGAACGCCAGGCTTTTGCCATTGCCGATGTCTCCCACCTTCTGACCGTCGATGGCCACGCCGTACAGGGCCATGCTGCCTACATATTTTTTCAGACGATTGATCTGTATGGTCCTCATGATCTGATTTCTCCTCTCGGTTCGTTGTTATACCAGTAATACCTTTCTCCCCCACGGAAGGTTACGGAACTTCTTCACAACGGCTTGTTTTTTGTGTATAATGGATGCAACTCTTTTTACGAAAGGACACGAACCATGACGCGCATCGAACGTATCACATACTACGAGCAGATCCTGAATGAAGCCGCGGAAGTCCTGGATCAGCTGGACTTGGCTTACGAAAGATATGAAGCTCTGCAGGGCAAGATCGCCGAGCTGGAAAAGTATTACACCAGCCCCACCTGGCGCAAGGACTTTGAAGCTTCCGAAGCCGGAAAACTGCCGGAAGACCTGCCTTGCGGCGTACTGTCCGAGGACGGGATCTTCAATATACTGGAACGGAACCAGGACTATCGATAACCTCACGCTTCGTGAGGTTTTTTATTTGTCATCATTGCGCAGGATCGAGAAACCGATCTGCTCCGCGTTCACCAGGCCGTAGTTGACGGCGACGGCGACTGCTGTCCCTGTCTCACGGTTGATGCCAAGATAGGCGTTGAACGCGCCGGCAGCGCCGGTATGCCAGCTGACCGGGATATCTTTCTCCAGACGCCAGGCCAGGCCGCTGTCAGCATTCTTCTCACAAGGTCCGTGGATCTCGTGACACAGCCGCAGATAGGGCAGCTTGCCGTCCAGATGGATCCTTCCATAGGTCAGAAGATCCTCCACTGTAGCATTCAGCGCGCCGGCTGGAGCGATGATATCTTCCGGCTGCCACTGCCAGCAGCGGCAGGGCTGATCCTTCCGGTCATAGCCCGGCATGTCCACATTGCCCAGGAATGTGTTGGAAAGCCCCAATTCCTCACGGATATAACGGTTCATGCCATCCCAGAAACCTTCTCCGCTGACCTGGCCTACGATATAGCCCAGGATGCTCATGCCGATGTTGGAATAGACGAACTTGTAAGGCTTGTCCTTCAGCTTCGTCTCTTGCAGGATCCGCATCATCCCGGCTTCGTCCGGATAGCAGCGGAAGGGATTCGTGTGGAACAGACCGCCCTCCTTGTTCATCTTCAGGAAGAACGGCAGGGTCGACAGCAGAGTGTAGGGTTGAGTCGTGTAGCCGGACGTATGGGTCGCCAGCTTTTCCAGCGAAGGATAATACTGTTCGGGCAGGCCTTTGATGTAGGTATCGATCGGCGCCTTAAGATCCAGTTTTCCTTCAGAAACATATTTCGCCAGCAGAGAACCGACAAAGGTCTTGCAGATCGAGCCCACCGGATAGACCAGCGCCTCGCCTTGGACCTCCTGCTGATCCGGTCCCAAGTGGAAGACCGTTCTCTCCCCCTGCCGGTCGATGCCGATGGTCAGTTCCACATGGCTGCGTTTGTGGTACAGTTTCTCGATCTCGGCCAAAGTCGGCGCGGAAAAAGGTAATGCGGTGATACTCATGCGTCCAGCACCCCCAGCATCTGCGCCGGATTCTCCGCGGCTTTGACCTTATCGAAGCCTTTCACGATGATACCGTTCTCATCGATGAGATATGTGGTCCGCACGACGCCCATGGACACTTTGCCGTAGTTTTTCTTTTCTTTCCAGACGTCATAGGCCTGGATCACGGTCTTCTCCACATCGGACAGCAGGGTAAAGGGCAGGCCGTATTTCTCCTCGAACCGCTTGTGCGAAGCAACGCTGTCCTTGCTGATGCCGATGACGACCGCGCCTTTTTCGCGGAACTGCGGGTACAGTTCGCCAAAAGAGCAGGCCTGTTTCGTGCAGCCGGCCGTCATGTCCTTCGGGTAGAAGTACAGGATCACTTTCTGTCCCAGGTAGTCCGCAAGGCTCCTCATGTCTCCATTCTGATCCGGCAGCGTAAAGGCCGGGGCTTTCGTTCCGATCTCCAGCATAGTGTCAACCTCCTGATAAGAATTCAGATCCAGTTATAATCTCCGCCGGTCACGGCAAGGCTGAGCAGCGTGTCGTACTGCTCCACTTCTTCCTCGCCCTCCAGCATCTTCTGCAGCTTGGCGGACTCCCGCACCTCCGGCATCTCGTCGTCCGGACCGATCTCCAGATCCGGCGCTTCACCGCAGTATGGGCAGACCAGAGTCGGTGCGATGCGCACGTCCAGGAAACGGGTGCCGCAGTCGACGCATTCATAGTAGCCGCAGCGTTTGGTACCATCCGGCACGTAATACATGGTTCAGTCCTCCTTCACTTCCAGGATCTCACCGATGAACATCCAGTGGGGCTGCCAATTACCGTCCTCGTCCACTGGGTAGACCTTCGGGGCGATCTCGTAGTATTCCTGCACCTCGGGGATGATGCCTTCCTTGTCGAAAAGTCCTTGATAGACTTTGCGGCAGAGGAAGGTCAGCGAGGCTTCTTTGTAGGTCACACTGTCTCCGATCGCGATGGGTGTCAGGCCGGCAGCTTCTACCTTATTTCCATCCCGTCCGGACTTCGAGCCCATGATTCCCAGCGCTTTCTTATACTCCTCCGGGAAGAAACTGACCGTGAACGTGTCGCACTTCTTCATATACGCGCAGGTGTAGCGGCCGGGATGGACATAGACCGTCACGCTGGAGCCGTCATGCCCGGGACGCCCCCATAGGTTGCCCAGGCTGCCCCAACCGATGGTGCAGCCGTTGAAATCCTCCAAAGTGCCGGCGTTTACCAGCGCCCAGTGTTTGCTGAACATTTCGAAGATCTTATAGTCTTTTTCCTGATACTCGCTCATGACCTGACCCTCCTTCTGCCTCCATTATCGTGACTCCGGCACAGAAAGTCAAGAGATGCCTTTCGTGTATTTCATCGCTTCCTTAAGATAGTACTCATCCAGGTGCATATCGCGATAGCCCTGTCTGCAGATCTCCATGTAATCTCTCGTGGGCACGCCTGCAGGACGATCCTCCGGCAGATAGTAGACGAGGGCGCGGACCGTTTCTTTCCGGATCTGCACATAGACGTTTTTCTTTTGATAATGCCGTGGGAAGCCTTCGTAGCGGTCCAGCCGTGCCTCATCCTCGGCACGGATCTTCCAGAGGGCTGCCGGCACATGATGAAATGGTTCCTCATCGATGGAAAGGTAAAAGCCCGAGCCGCTGCGCCGGCTTACCAGCCGATGGTCCGACAGCCAAGTGGTCCCGATGAGCTCCGCGTCTGGGCAGCGATCCTTCATCCGCGCGATGTTCAGGTTGCTGCCATAGGCCAGATAGTAACGCTCGTCCGTGGGATCCGCTTCCGGAATAAGGCCGGCTTTGACCAGCAGATCGTCCACCTGCAGAGTGAAATCGGTCTCCCAGTCACGGATGATCGGTCCGTGGAGGAACGCAAGCAGCAGCTCATTCAAGGTCTCTCGCACCATCGTGGTGAACTCCGGGCACAGATCCTTGCACTGCTCCTGGAAGATCGTCAGTCCGGCATCCATGAAGAGCGTCAGCGTATCCAGCAAACCTTTGAAGGCTTCGACTCCAGATCCGGAGAATCCACGGCCGGTGCAGCCTTTCAGGATGCCTGCCACCACGCGGCGCAGCTCCTCCGCCGGCATTTGCTCCGTGACCAGTGACCCGTCCGTCAGGATCTGAGGCCAGCGGACGCAGGCCTGTATCAGGATCGCCGCCGCAAGATACGTGGGCTCGAAGAAGTACAAGACCCGCGTATCGCTGGGCATATGGCCGGGCTTGTCGAAACCGAAGAAATACATCGACGGATCGTGTTCCAGTGGTTCTGCCTGCGGCAGCAGTTCCTGAAGATACTGGCAAGTCTCTTCTCTTGTCACCTTGCCGGCTTCCAACGCCCGCAGGTCCTGCTTCATCTGCTTCTTGATGACGTCCCATTTCTCGGTGTCGATGGTTTCAGTACGATAAAAAGTGCGTTTCATAGTAGGTATCTCCTTTGCTTTTTGATAAGCTTATTTTACCTGATATGAAACGCACTTTCCTTGAAGCTCAGCTTCATCTTTTTTAGTAGTTGGTCAATTCTTCCAGGGTGTAGCAGCTGCGCAGGACGCGGGATCCTTTCAAACTTTTCCGGCCTTGATCGCACTGCACGTCGATGACCATCGAACCAGCCTCATGTCGATAGCTCCTGTGGATGAAGCGGCAATTTGTATAGATGACCGGCCCCTCATTGCTTTGATACTC
>JAFVHC010000362.1 GCA_017474705.1 Bacillota bacterium | reverse complement strand
TGCGTTTTTCATAGCGTTCCGGTGCATAGGGTGGAATATGTCCGTCCAAGTGACTTCTCCCTCCTTTATCTCAGTATAGCTCGGATCCGGACCGGGCCTTCCGGCGCGGCGACCAGGTCCTCCTTAAGGATCCGTCCATCGAATACAGGTTCATCGTTCAGGTACAGTTCCTGTACAGTGTACGCCTCAGGATCCAGCCGGAACGGATTCTCCAGCGTGATCTGGAGCTTGCGTCCGGCAAACTCAAGGCTGATCTTGGCCGTTCCTTCCGCATCGAACTGATCCGCCAGCAATCCCGGCTCGATCAACAGATCGCCCGCCTGCCCCCGAATACCGAAGACCTGTGTGACCAGTGTCATCATATACCAGCTGGCGGCACCCGTCAAGTAATGGTACACACCCCTGCCATCCGGTCGGAAGTACTCCGGAATGCCCGGATAGATGCGGCTCGTGTCCAGATCAGAAGCTGCCTGGTACAAGGCCTTAAGCGATTTCCACCCGGCACGGGCAAAACCGCGTCGGTACAAGGCATTGGCGTACATGACCGCCATATGCGAGAAGACGGCGCCGTTTTCTTTTTCACCATAGGCAAAACCGAACATACGGCCCATGTCCATCTTGACTTCATGGAAATCGGTATTCAAGCGGTATCCGCCACCCTTTTCGTCAAACAGATACCGATCCGCGCTTCTGCAGATCTCCCTGACCTGCGCATCATCGGCGGTACCACTCATGATCGTGAAGACCTGGCCTGTCAGCATCATGCGCGTACCGGAGGCGAAATCCGGTCCCTCTACCCGCTGTCGGCTGTTATCATAATAACTGTTGAACCAACCGAGGCCTTCGTCCGTGCGGATCCATTCCTGTCCACGGATCAGATCCATCAGCCAGTCCGCCTTGGCTTCCAGGTCGATGATCATCATATTGATGGGCAAGGTGGTCCTACGGCCGGAGATCGTCTGCGCACAGGTCGATAGATATGTTTCCAGACAGGCAGTCCGTGCCGCTGGATCCTCGAAGGATTCCGGATCCATGTTCATCAGGATCTCCAGTTCCGCCGCCACATCGATGGTCTCGACGTGATACTGTTCCTGCAGATCGGTCAAAAGTTTGGCCAGCTGGCGAAGGTTGCCTGCATAAGCCGCCGTGAAGGCGACGCTTTCACCGTTATCATTCGCCATGTCGAGTGCATCGTTCCAGTCAGCACCGCGCAGGCGCATCATGTTATGCGTTCCGACCTCAAAGAAAGCGGCCAGGTTTTCAACGAGCAGGTGCTCCAGAACGGTGCCTTCATAGATTTGACCCTGGTCGGTGCGCTGCTTAAGGCCATCCGCCGGTTCCCAGGCATTGTCGACGGCTGTGCCTCGTTTGCTCTGCGGATCTTTAAAATACGGAGCCGTTTCCATCAAGACACCAACGTCACCGGTCTGGTCGATGTAGAACTGCACGGTCATGAACGGCCAGAACGCGTGGTCCATCCACACCCGGGCGATCCCATTACGGTCGGCGATGAATTCACCCTGCTGATCACCTATGATGGTTGCGTTGGTACCATCGATACGGACACCGCCGCAGTTGTCCACGATCATATCACGGACCCCGGACGGATCCATGATCAGCAGAGAGAGACAATCCTGCCACAGATCCCGCCAGCCGCGGCCCCCTCGGCC
>JAFVHC010000361.1 GCA_017474705.1 Bacillota bacterium | reverse complement strand
TTTTTATGCTGAAATGATACAATTACGTTCTGCTCTTTATGCAGTAAAATTCAGAACGTACTGAGAATGACTCATTTACGTTCTATCTTGAACGAATCCTATTTAGAACGTACCGAAAATGATGGCTTACGCTCTGCCATTGACGGGGTACAATATGGGACGTAATTTGCTCGGCCAGTTTACGTTCCGCACGAAGCCAGCCCAAATGTGGAGCGTAATAAGCTAGATTCAATACGTCCTGAGGTCGAGCAAATCAACTATAGAACGTAAATGGCTCGAATCTTCTACGCTCTGCTTTTGTATGAATCAAAGAGGGAACGTAAATAGCCTGAATCATTACTTTCTGCATCCAAGAGAGTGATATACAGAACGTAATTGGTACCTTAGTCTTCCTGTATAGACACAAAGAGTGTCGTCAATCAGAAACGCCCGCAAGCCCCAGCTCCTCCGCGTGGGCCTTCATGCCTTCGATGACGATGGCTGCGGCATCCTTGATGTCCATGCCCAGCATCTCGCAGCCCTGCAGGATCAGCGCACGGTCGCACTTGGCGGCGAAGCGCTTATCCTTGAACTTTTTCATGAAACTCTTGACTTCCATGTCCGTGATCCCGTTCGGCCGCATGCGGGCTGCCGCCTGCACGATGCCGGTCAGCTCATCCACCATGAAGAGGCTCTTCTCCATGTTGGTCTCCGGCTTGATGTCATTGAGGATGGCGTAGCCATGGGCCAGGATCGCGCGGATGTCTTCCTCGTCCACGCCGGCGGCGCGCAGAGGTTCCTCGGTGTGCTGCAGGTGCTCTTCCGGATACTTTTCAAAATCATAATCGTGCAGCATGCCGATGGCCTGCCAGTGTTCCACGTCCTCGCCGAAATGCTCGGCCATGGCGCCCATGGCGTAGCAGACGTTCTTCGCATGCAGCAGCAGATGGTCCTCCGTGACCATTGTATTGTTCAATTCTATAGCTCGTTCCAGTGTCAATTTCATATCGACTGCTCCTTCTTCGAAATTCCATACAAGTATGCCTACATTGAGACAAAAAGTCAAGTATATTGTCTATGGCATTCCGACGGAGCTGGCTCTATACTCGAGTGTTAAGATAAACTTTTCCAAAGGAGGCATCGCTATGCTGGACATCAGGATACTCAAGGCCGATGGAAAGACCGCGCCGCGGAAAGAGGTCGTGTCTCTCTATGCCAGTGATATGGATTATGTTCCCTTTCTAAGAAACCGTACGATCGACGGCGACGGCACCATCCATCTCAAGAACCCGCAGGAGCCGGTCATACTGCACGCGAAACTCCTGATCCCGGGCTTTGGGTTCCTGTGGGTGACCAGCGACAACTGCGGGCAGGGCTACATCGGCGACCAGAAGATCGACTTCATTTATGACGCGGCCGTAAGCCGGATCTGTGATGTGAAGAAGGTCATCGAAGGCGGTGGATTCAAGCCTGCCTTGAAATGCCTATCTCTGCTCAAAGACGCGGAAACGATGCTGGCCTTGGGAGAAGCAAACCCTGCAAAAGCACCGGCCTATCACATGACGTCCTTGGCCGCCGGCCTTTGGGCCGGTGAAATGGCGGCGGTCGCACGCGCAGAAGCACGCATCGAAAAACAGGGGCACCGTTTCATGCTCTTTGGTGCGGGCGGCTTCAGTTACCCCTATGATGACTGGGGCAGCCATCGCCGCGGCCGTAAGCAGATCCTCTATCCCGGCATGCCGGATATGAAAAAGAATTACGACAGCATCTTCAATTATGCCACACTGCCCTTCTATCTGGCCGAGCGGGAGCCTGTCTACGGTAAACCGGAGTTCGCCTATCTGGACCACCTGCAGGACGCTTTCTCGGAAGCCGGCATCATCACCAAGGGACATCCCCTTTGGTGGGCACATCCCGCGGGCATGCCGGAATGGACAAAAGGTCTGCGCTATGAGGACGGTTCCCTGCAGCGCGAGATCAAACGCACGATCACTTCGACCGTCGAGCATTTCCGCGGGCGTACACAGTATTATGATGCCATCAATGAAAATCACGATTGGTGCAACACCTATAATTTGACGCAGGAACAGCAGCCCATCATCACGAAATACTGTGTCGACTGCATCCATGACGTGGATCCGGATGCGAAGGCGGTCATCAACACCTGCTTCATGTTCGGTGAGAACGCGGCAGAAGACTGTACCTACGCCGGCCCCACCTGAGAACGCAACTATGTGGCTTATTCTTCTATTCAAAAGGTCGAAGAATTGGGCACAGAATACGAAGCCATCGGTATGCAGCTGTACAACCCCGCCCGGGACATGCTGGCGCTGGACCATCTGTTCGAGCGCTTTGCCAGATTCGGCCGCAAGCTGCATCTGACCGAACTGGGCGTGCCTTCCATGGAAGCCCAGCCCAGCCCTAGCGCTTCGGACGGCGACATCTATTGTCTGGAGTACATGTATTATGGGCTTTGGCACGAAATGGGTTGGAACGAGCGCCTGCAGGCCGACTGGATCGAACAGTTCTACACCATCGCCTACTCTCATCCTGAAGTCGAAGCCATCACCATGTGGAGCATGGAAGACCCGGCTTACATCCCCGGTTCTGGTCTGTTTACAGACAAATATGAGCCGAAAGAAAGCTTCTTCCGGCTCAAGGAACTTGAAAAGTCCTGGGGATTCGATTTCGGTAAATAACTTAACGTTCGCTGCTGCAGACGGTCATTGTACCGTTGACCGTCAGAACGCCCAACGTTTTCTTTATGGCCGGAGACGCCGGTGGGATGAAAAAGCCCTCGGTGATGCTCCGGCTTTCCATGCGGCCCAGATTCGTGATGCTGTGCCCTTTAGCGGCAGTAAATCCAAAAAACATACTGCCGATGAATTTCCCGGCTTTGCTCGGGAAATCCCCCTGACAGGAGATCCACGCGGCATCCAGCAGTCCCGGATCCAGGTCCGCATAACACTGCAGCACCAGCCACAGCGCCGACGGATCCTCCATGATCTTCCGGACCTGTTTGTGTACGGCCTTTGCCAGTACGAACAGGTCTTTTTTTTTCTGTTTGATCACGACACTGAAAGCTGTGGAATAGTTGCCCAACGCCCCTTCTTTGTACTTAGGCAGCCGTTCCCGCAGATCGCAGGCCATAATCACTTTTTCCGTACCTTCTTTGATCATCATCTCGGCAAGAAGATAATCGTTCAAGGTGACCTCATGTTCATGGCATGATTTCAGAATCTGGTCCAATTCTTCCTGCGGTACATGGGCAATCTCGTGTTTGATCACATCTTTTTCCAGAAACGCTTCGGCACACGCATGATATGCCTGATACGTGAGTTTTTGCTTCTCCTTGACCCACGTCTTGTTTGCACGTCTGACCAGGGTCCTGCTGATGAACGGCAGCTCAGAGTCCGCAGGCATGTCCTGTTTGGAAGCGATCAATTGCTCTTCAACAGGATGCGGCTGTACACCGAGGGCATAATGATCTGCCAACTCCTGTGCAAGGCCGAGAGCGCCTCGGCCATCCGCCAACAGGTGATGGAAAACCAGGAGGAAGCAGGTCTGCCCGCCCATAGGCCAGGCGGCGACCTTTAGCAGACCATCCTCGAGCAGGTTCCAGTCCCTCGAGGTAAGACGCTCATACTCTGCCATAACAGAGGCATCATCTATCGCCCTGACTTCCTGATCCTGCAGCAGAAGCTCCACCTGGGATCTCTCTGTGATATGATAATAGGCTTTATTCTCTGCTGTAAATTTCAGGACAGCCTTCAGAAAGGGATGTGCCTCGGTCAATGCAGCGATCGTTGCCCGGATCTTTGATGCATTATATGACCAGCTTACCACCATGACGATCCCAAAGCACATGTTGGGGCACATGAGATGGGCTCGTTCTGTAAACAGGTACTGCATCGCCCGTCCCTCCTTTACGACATACATGCCTGTCCTCTTAATATCATTCATATACTGAGCTCCCAGAATACATACATTTTGCAAGGGATCGCCCTATGATGTATGAATCGGTCTACAGCGAAAGTTTAAAATTCATACATTTTGCATGTCAGTGCCTTATGATGTATGAATCGATCCAAAGCAAAAACTCTAAAGTTCATACAATATGCAACCTTATACTCCAAAATGTATGCATCAGTTCCCAAGTAAGAGCTTTATAAATCATACATTTACAAATAAAGCTCCCAAAATGTATGAATAGATTCGAAATGAAAGCCTTAACATGCATACATTTTACAAGCAAA
This sequence comes from Bacillota bacterium, assembly GCA_017474705.1. Lineage (GTDB taxonomy): Bacteria > Bacillota > Clostridia > Lachnospirales > Bianqueaceae > RUG159. The sequence continues at coordinate 7,453 of JAFVHC010000361.1, read as the reverse complement.
TGCCAAAAATTGTATGCATCAGGCCAAAACCAAAGCTTTTTCGGACATACATTTTGCAAGTGATTGCCGGATAATGTATGAACTCAAGTCAAACGGACGTTCAGCATGCCCCTTCCACCTGCAACGTGATCGTCTGTGCCTCTAAGCCTTCGCCACTGACCGTGACCTTGATCTCGCCGGCTTCATAACCGGCACGGATCGCTGCCAGCGCGTAGCCACGATAGGTCGTATGGGCGGTATCAACGAAAGTCTCTGCCATATGCGGACGGGCGGAGCCAAAGCCCTGCAGCGTCCCTGCGCCTTCGACAGTGATCGTCAGCTTCTGATCTGCTGAAGATTTGACGGTTCCTTCCGCATCGGTGATGCGCAGATCCAGGAAGCAGAGATCCTGGCCGTTGGCCTTCAAAACCTGCTTTTCAGGAATGACGGAGAGCACGGTTTCTTCCTTGGCCGTCATCAGAGAGGATGCACCGATCCGGTTCCCCTTAGCATCATAAGCGATCGCCGTGATCTGTCCCGGTTCGTAGACCACCTTCTTGAAGTGCGCCTGATCCTTCTTGACCTTCTGCTTGCCATAGGACTTGCTGCCCACCTTCAGTTCCACCTGAGCGGCGTCACTGTAGACGACCACGTTCGTCTTTTTGCCTTCGCAGCCCGGCCAGGACCAGCTTGCTACAGCGTCCGTGCCGCGCCACATGGAGACCGCAGCGAAATCATCCGCATGATCCACAGGATCCACACCGATCACCGGCAGCTTCTCCAGTCCCCAGATGATCCGGTTCCAACCGACTTCCGGCCGCATCTTGCCGCAGATATCGATCACGCCGGGACCGCCGGAAATGATCAGACCTTCTTCCACATCCTTCTTGGTCTTTTTATCTTTGTACTGTACGGTCCCGATGCCGGACTCGCCCAGATAATCCCAGCCGGTCCACATGAAGTCACCGGTCAGCTGCGGGATCTTCTTGACCAGCTGCCAGTTCCCGTACAAAGCTTTCGGCAGCGTCTCGGATCCGACGAAGGGACGCTCCGGCCGGACCTTTGCTTCCTTCAGATACCGCGGCGCTGCGTAATTATAGCCCGGCATATCCAGGAAGTCACATACTTTTTCTACGATCTTGTCGGCGCCTTTGCCCTTTGCCGCCATCTCCATCAAACCGCCCATCTTGTTCATCAGCATGTTGAAGAACGCGCTGGTCGGCATCGAATCCATGGACTGGCTGCCCGTTTTCTTCTCTTTCTCACCTTCCTGACCATTGCCATACATACCTTTGCCTTTGGCGACCATGGTGGCAAGCATCAGGTTGATGCCCAGGGTCACAGGGCGGGTGGCATCGAGACTGCGGACGAAGTCGGCCATTTCTTTGCAGATCTTCTGTCCTGCTTCCATACCAAGATCGGAGATCTCGTTGCCGATCGAATACAGGAGCACGGAGGGATGGCTGTAATCTTTATCGATCATCGCCTTGGTATCCGCTTTCCACCAGGTGGTGAACTTTTCTTTACCGTAATCGAAGGGATTCTTATGGATCAGCCACATGTCGAAGTTTTCATCCATGACGTACATGCCCAGACGGTCGCAGGCATCCAGCATCGCTTTGGACATGGGATTGTGGGCTGAACGGATCGCGTTGAAGCCAGCTTCTTTCAGGATACGCACGCGGCGTTCTTCCGCATCCGCAAAAGCGCAAGCCCCCAGGATGCCGTTGTCATGATGGATGCAGGCGCCGCGCAGCAGCACCTCCTGCCCATTCACCTTAAGGCCATCAGCGCCCCAGGACAGCGTGCGGAAACCGAAGCTGACCTCGTCGCTGTCTACGATTTCTCCATCCTTCTCCAAGGTGACACAGCAGCGATACAGGTTCGGGGCTTCTTCGCTCCAAAGCCTGGCATCCGGTACCGTCAGAACGACAGGAGATCCAACACCTTCGGCCACAACGTTGTCACCATCCAGGATCTGCGTCTTGATGGCCAGATCTTCCGCCTCTCCAATCAGACACACCTCGACCTCCGCCGTCTGTGCATCGGTTGTCTTAACGCGGATACCCTGCGGCGCGATGGACTGCTCTGCCCCGACATGCAGCCAGACCGGGCGGTAGATACCGCTGCCGGAATACCAACGGCTGTTTGGTGCATCGGCATTGTCCGCGACGATGACCAGTTCGTTCTCCTGATCAGCCAGCAGGTCTTCCGTCAGATCGACGTAAAAATCAGTGTAACCATAGGGACGCTCCGCCAGTTGTTTGCCATTCAGGCAGACGATCGCGTTCTGATATACGCCCTCGCATTCGAGGATCATTTTCTGTCCCTGCCACTCCTGCGGTACGGTGAACTGCTTCTTATAGATATATTTACCGGGCTCGAAATATGCGCTGGCGCCGGCCGTTTTAGCCTCTTTGCTGCGCTCTTCGTACAGCATCGCGTCATGGGGCAGATCGACGGTCTTTATGATATCGCTGCCGTCCTTTTGTACAGTCCAGCCTCTGTTGAAATCCAGTTTTTTCATCGTTATCTCTCCTTATTCTGCACGCAGTACGGTCTGCTCCGCATCCTGCACGTTCTTGCCAACATAGAGGGTCACATCTTCCGGGATGATCATGGCGTCAGCCTGCGGATCGTACAAGCGCAGATCCTGCTTGTCGATCATGATGACCGCTTCCTTCTCCTCACCGGGCTGAAGGGCGACACGGGTGAAGCCTTTCAGCAATTTATGGGGCTTGCCGGGGATATTGGAGCCGACGAAGACCAGGACGGCTTCCTCGCCATAGCGTTCTCCCGTGTTCCGGACTTTGCAGCTGACGCGGATCTTGTCTCCTTCCTTCTGCGCCGCGGCGTCCGCATATGCAAAAGTCGTATAAGACAGGCCGAATCCGAAGGGATACTCCGGTTCGATCCCTTCTTTTTCAAAAAGGGCATAGCCGTGATAATATCCATAATCCACGGACTGATCCTTCTCGTCCGTGTAGGGGAAGTCCGGATAGTCCTTCTCATCCTTAGCCACGGTAAACGGCAGCTTGCCGGACGGATTGACCTTGCCGGTCAGTACGTCGGCCAGTACATGGCCGCCTTCCATGCCCGGATAGCCGGCATACAGGATCGCGTCCGCATCCTCTGCCCACTCTTCCGTGATCACGGCGGAACCGGAATAGAAGATGACCACCAGGGGCTTGCCGGTCTGCTTCATGGCATGGATCAGCGCCACCTCGTCATCATGCAGGCGCAGCGATTTGCGGTCGCCGCCGGTCACCAGTTTCGGATTGGAATTGGTGACGAATTCACCCTCATCCCGGTAATCATTGCCTAGCACGCAGACGATCACGTCTGCCTCTTCGGCGGCCTTCGTGCAGGCTTCGATATCATCATTCGGACTGATGAACACTTTTTGGAACGCCGTGCTGATCCCTTCTGCCTGCGTGACGATATAGGGCGGATGCACCATGGACGAGCCATGGTCGCCAATGACCTTTTCATCCGCGAACCGGCCGACCAGAGCGATCTTCTTCGCAGGGTCCGAGATCGGCAGGCAGCCATCGTTCTTCAGCAGTACGATGCCCTCTTCCAGCGCCTTGCGGGCCAGACGGGTGTGGGCCTCGCAGGCGACCACGTCCTTCTTGTATCCCTGTGCACGATAGAGGTTCTGGAACCGCAGCAGTGTCGCGATGATGTTGACGCAATGTTCGTCCAGTTCTTCTTCCTTCAGTGTTCCATCCTGCACTGCTTTGATCAGCTTCTTGCCACGCTTCATGGTCATGGGCATCTCGATGTCCAGACCGGCTTTCACGCTTTCCGGGCCGTCATGCACGCCCCAGACAAAGTCGGAGATGGAGAAGCCTTCGAAGCCCAGATCCTTCAGGTGGTCGAAAACTTCCTTGTTCTCGCCGCAATAGGTACCGTTCACCTTATTATACGCGGACATGACGGAACCGGCGCCAGCGCGGAAACACTCTTCGAAATGATAGAGGTACACGTCGCGCAGTGTCTCCTCATCCGCATTGGCCGAGACGGAGAAGCGTAAGTTCTCGATCGAGTTCATGTAGTAATGTTTCGGGCAAGAGATGACACCGTATTTCTGCAGTCCTCTGGTCAAAGCCGCACCGTATTTGCCGGTCATGAACTGGTCTTCACCGTAGGCTTCCTGCGCACGGCCCCAGGACGGATGGCGCAGCAGGTTGATGCAGACACCGGCGAAATAGTTGGCGCCAAGGGCGACGCATTCCTTCGCGATGGCCTCGCCCACTTCCTCTTCCAGTGCGGTGTCGAAGGCCGCAGCCCGGCTGTTCGACGTCGGGAAGCAGGTGGCATTTTCATCACGACCCCGCGCGGTCCGTCGGAAAACAGGATCGGCGGAACACCCAGACGCTTGCAGCCGCCGCCGGCGATCGGATCATAGTTGTAGACTCTGCCATGCAGCAGACCGTTCAGGGGGATCCAATGTCCGCTGAGCATATGGACCTTTTCCTTCAGTGTCATCTGTCCGGTCAGTTCCGCGGCCAGTTCCCTGGCCAATGATACATGGTTGCTTTCGGGGCTCGTGACGGGCTCGACGCCAGCCTGTGCCATGATCCCCAAGGCTTCATCAAAATGCTTTACGTTGTATGCTGCCATAGTATCCTCCGTTCCTAATCAAATCAGTTTCGACGAAATACTTCATATGTATTATGATTATACCTATTTTTCTACCGTGATTCAATAAACTGTCGCTGGATTTTTCAAAAAACCGCGGTCGTGGTGGACAGTTTTCTTCTTCCGTGCTATGATTTTCACAGTTGAAACAAGGAGGCTTTATCCATGTATCTTTCCAACGCCTACTTCATTACAGGCACGGCCTATGCCGGCAAGTCCACCATGGTCCATTTGCTGGCCGAGAAATATCATGGTATTCTCTGTGAAGAGAACTATCATGATCGATATCCGGGCATCGATCAGCTGGATCCCAAGGAATTCCCTAACCTGACTTACACCAGGGATCTTCAGGACTGGCACCAGTTCGTCCGCCGCACACCCGAAGGATACGCGGCCTGGGTCCAGGGCGTCTCCAGGGAGTGTGAGATCATCGAACTGCGGATGCTGCCTGAGATCTGTGCCCAAGGCAAGCCTGTATTTGTCGACACCAATATCTCACTGGAAACGTTACGAGAGATCGCGGCCCCCGGCCACGTGCTGATCATGCTGGCCGATCCGGACATTTCCGTACGCCGGTTCTTTGAACGGCCGGACAAGGAGAAACAGTTCATCTACCAACTGCTCATGGAAGAGCCGGATCCGGAAGCCGCGCTCAAGAATTATCGCAGGACGCTGGAGCTGATCAACTCCCACGAACAATATGACACCTTCCTGCATTCCGGATTCCCGGTCATCCTGCGGGATGAAAGCCGGACCATCGAGGAAACGTTGGCGCTGGCCGAAGCAGCCTTCGGCCTGAAATAAAAATAGCACAGGAAACGAGGTCTCCCATGCTGGAAAAATTATTTTTTGATTTCATTTCTTATGCGTATGACCACAAGCTGGCCATCGAAGGTCTGGCCGTTGCGGATGAAACACAAGTGCTGCTGGAGCATCGTTTCACCCCGGACCTTAGGCGCAACATCTACTCTCACACCAAAAGCTACATGGTCACGGCGGTGGGGATGGCCATAGCCGATGGCAAACTCTCCCTGGACGACCATCTGGCTGAGTTCTTCCCGGAATCCCTGCCCGACGATCCGGATCCGCGCTTGTTCGAGATCCGGCTGCGGGACCTGCTGGTCATGGCCAGCGGTTTCGGCGAAGCCTACCTGATGGGTGCGCAACGCAGAGCCGGTGTCGGCGCGCCGGATTACATGAAATACATGCTCTCCCGCCCTGTTAAAGAAACACCCGGTACCCGCTTCCAGTATTCCACCGCCGACAGCATCCTGGCCGGGCGGATGGTGGAAAAAGCCACAGGGCAGCGGCTTGGCGCCTATCTCTATGGGCGCCTGCACAAGCCGTTGGGACAGGGCTATCCCATGTGGGAAAACTGCCCGATGGGCCATCCGATCGGTGGCGGCGGCATGTTCCTCACCCTCACGGAGATGATGAAACTGGGACAGCTGTACTTAGGTGGCGGCCGTTGGGAAGGCCGGCAGTTGGTCGATCCTGCCTGGGTCAAGGAAGCGACCACATGGAAGATAGCGACGAACGGCGGCAACGTCTGGGACTGCGGCTATGGCTACCAGTTCTGGATGAGCCCCTATCCGCAGTCTTATCGCGCGGACGGCGCCTATGGACAGATCTCCACGGTGCTGCCGGAAAAGGGCCTCGTCGTAGCCTGCCAATGCCCGGAGGCCGGGGATTTCGACCGTGTCAGAGATGCGCTGCACGCACAGTTCCTGAGCCAGCTTTAAAGTTCTTTCAGGAATCTTTCGAAATTCCGGCCGAGCACGCCTTCTAATTGGTCGTCCGTCAAGCCAAGCTCGTAGATCGTGCCAAGCTCCACTGCAGGATCCCACATGGGATAGTCGGAGCCGAAGAAGATATGGGTCGGATCGAAAGTGGTGAAGGCCTTCTTCATGGCCTCAGGACCGGTGAACCCGTAGGTGCTGCTGGTGTCTACATATACATTGTCCAGCACCAGCAGGTCTCTGGCCACGTCCCACTCGCTCCAGCCACCAAAATGCGCTCCGATGAATTTCGTCTGCGGGAACATTTTGGCGATCTTTTCCATCCGCTTTGGGTTCGAAAACTCGTAGCGGTAGTCGCCGGTGTGCGCCACCAGGAACATATGCCGGCTGCCCAGGATCTCATACAGCGGGAACAGGCGCTCGTCATCCAAGCGGAACCGCTGGATGTCTGGGTGCAGCTTGATTCCGACGAGGCCAAGCGCCTTAGCGCGGTCTACCTCTTTTTCGAAATCCGGATAGTCGATATGCATGGTACCGGCCCCGATGAATTCGGGGTGCGCCTCGCACTGTCTGGCGATGAAGTTGTTGACGCTTTCGACCTGACGGGGCGTCGTGGCGGTGGAAAAGACAAGGAACTTGTCGATCCCGCCGGCCTTGCCTGCGGTAAGCAGTTCTTCCGCCATGCCATCGTGATGGATCATGGACTCTTTGGACATCGGGTGACCGGGGATCGCGTTTTCATAGAATTCCGCCGTGGCTTCTACCGCGCCCTGGGCAATCTTTTCCGGAAATATATGGGTATGTGCATCGATGATCATCATAATTGTATATTCCTCCGCCAATTATGATACCATCTTGACGCGGCGTTGCAAATTGTCGCATCTGACGAAATTAGGAAAGTCTATGCTTTAGATGTTTAAACATCTTTACTGTCTTGATTTTGCATAAATATGTGATATAATATGTGTACTGCGGTTCATAGAAGCCGCAAATCTTACAAAGGATGACAAACGTATGATCCGCAAGCTCGCTCTACTCCTGCTGGCCCTACTGTCCCTGTATTTATACAGGGATCGGTTTCACGCGGGATT
>JAFVHC010000028.1 GCA_017474705.1 Bacillota bacterium | reverse complement strand
TAAAGTTCCGGTCGAATTCGGTTGATGGAATCACCAGGAAACGATAGTCTTCCTGTCCGAAAAGTGCCTCTTCTACCGTATCTCCATCTGCAAGCACCCGGTCCTGCGCTTCAGATGCGCAAAGAATGCGCCCTTCTGATGTTTCGATATAACCGCCGAATCGCTTCCGGTGATCCGTAATAGCCAGAAAATCATATCCGGCCTTTCGATACAAGGCAACAGCCTCCTCAAAAGGCAGATCCCCGTCCGAGACCTGCGTGTGCATATGCAGATTGCCCTTGTACCATGTATTCCCATTTTGATCGATCCACATGACTTGCGCCTCTTGCTATGAATGGTTTACTGATTCAGAAAATAATGGAACATATCGCCCGCGGGTACATAAGTCACGGGGATCTCCGGTACCAGTTCGCTGATCCAGTCCTGGGCATACCGCATGCCCAAAGTCTCCCAGTTGAAATGTCCCAATGAGATCATGGCTTTGGCCCGTCCCAGTTCGACAGCATCACGCAGGTAAGAAAGGGTGGTCCAGTCGATGGTCTCGCCGGGCAGGATCAGATCGATACCCTGTTCCATGTCGCCGATGATCTGTACACTGTATTCCAGCGTGCGGCCGTCGGGCTGCGGCAGCATCAGGGGATCCAGGTGCCCCACGATGGCGATCTTCTGCACCAGATCATCCGCGCGGCCCAGATAGCGGCAGCCGTTCATCCCGATGCATTGCATCAAGTGTTCCGCCACCTGACGAACGGTCTGCGGCTCGGGCAAGGTGATCCAAAAATGACCAAATCCACCATAGGGAGGCATGACTGCCTGGGCGTACGCCTTCCAGCCTGTGTAACGCAGGACACCTTCGAAGATGCCGTCCGGCCGATGGAAATGCATATGATCATGGTCCCGCCAGATCACGATGCCATGGGTGTCCAGCAAAGCCTTTTTCTCTTCATACACACTGTTCGGAAAACTCTCGAACCACCCGGCCTCATCCGTCGAGGTGTAAAAAGTGGGCTCATGGACTATCAACAGGTTGGCACCTAAGCGGATCGTCTCGCGGATCACGTCGATGGTGGGACTGATCGCTGTTACGATGCCGGTACATTCGATGTCCGGATCACCGGATTTATAATCGTCACAGCCGTGGTATTCAGGACCCAGATCCGGATGATAAGCCAGGATACGATCGATGACTTCTTTGATCTTCATGGGTATACCTCCGTTGTTCATAATGTTGCTTATATTGTAGCATAATTGTAGTGGATGGGCTATTCCTTTTTACCGGATCCTTTGTTATAATGAGCCCAAACAAGTAAATCTATTGGAGAGGGATCGATGGACCAATGAACAATATCGCGATGATGATGGATCTTTACGAAATGACGATGGCCAACGGGTACTTCCTGGATCCGGAGGTGCGGGATACAAAAGTCGCATTTGACGTGTTCTACCGCAGAAATCCGGACGGCGCCGGATTTGCCATCTTTGCCGGCCTGGAGCAGATCGTGGAGTATATTACGGAGATGCATTTTGAAAAGGAAGACGTGGAGTATCTGCGCAGTCTGCACATCTACGATGAAAAGTTCCTGAAGTATCTGGAGGATTTCC
>JAFVHC010000360.1 GCA_017474705.1 Bacillota bacterium | reverse complement strand
GTCTCCAACAGTTCATCGCCGGAAAGATCCGCTTCCAGGATCTCTTCCAGGACCGGGAAATAGACCAGTTCACCGATGTTGCAGGCTTTGAGCTGCTCGTCGGTCAGATCCAGATGGGTCTTGATGTCGACCATCAGGTTGCTGAGGATCTTGACGGGCATCTCCTCCCGATTGACGATGACGAACGGGATACCGGCGTTCTGGATATCGTCGCACAACTGCTCGGTGAGCACTTCGCCGGCAGATGCCAAAAGCTCGCCGGTCGCCTGATTGACGACGTCTTCCATCAGGACGCAGCCCACGATGCGGTTGTGCAGCATGAGCTTCTTGTTGAACTTATAGCGGCCGACCCGAGCCAGATTGTAACGACGGCTGTCGTAGAACATGCCGTACAGCAGGCTCTTGGAGCTTTCGACCGTAGGCGGCTCACCGGGACGCAGACGGCGATAGATCTCCATCAGACCTTCTTCCACCGTACGGGTGGTGTCACGCTCCAGTGTTGCCAGAAGCTTGGGGTCCTCACCGAACATTTCGCGGATCTCGGCATCGGTACCGACACCCAGGGCGCGGATCAGCACCGTGACCGGCAGTTTGCGGTTACGGTCGACACGGACGTAGAAAATATCGTTGGAATCCGTCTCATATTCCAGCCACGCACCACGATTCGGGATAACGGTGGAAGAATACAGATTCTTACCCGTCTTATCGATCGTGCGCGCATAGTAGATGCCGGGAGAACGGACCAGCTGAGAAACGATGACTCGCTCAGCACCGTTGATGACGAAAGTACCGGTCTCGGTCATGAGCGGGAAATCGCCCATAAAGACTTCATGCTCCTGTACTTCGCCGGTCTCACCATTTGTCAGGCGTACTTTGACCTTCAAGGGGGCGGAATACGTCGCGTCACGCTCTTTCGCTTCCTGGATGGAGTATTTCGGCGTGCTCTTCAAATTGAAATCCACGAATTCCAGAGACAGGTTGCCGCTGAAATCCACGATCGGATTGATATCCTCAAATACTTCCCGCAGGCCTTCATCGATGAACCAGTTATAAGAATCCTTCTGGACGTCCAGCAGATTGGGCATTTCCAGAACAGATTTCTCTCTGGCGAAGGACATGCGGATCCGGTTTCCATACGGTTGTGTGTGGATACGGTTTTTTTCCATAAGAATGTTTCACTCCTTGAAGTTTATATTGCAATACGCATGACAATGTGGTACACTATGACCGTCAAACGGCCATAAATGGCTAATTATCCACTATAATGCAATTTACTACTATATCACCCTTGTCAATCTGTGTCAAGGGTTATTTTTATGGTTTTTAGCATAAGTTTACGAATTGATTATTACTTTACCATTACAGACTTGATTCCCGGCATATGCAGGCAGAAGCCCTTGATACAATTAAAGGGGATGTGAACAAACATGTACGTTTATTCACATCCCCTGATGTTATGTTCAGGCTGTCGGTTTCTTTGGCTTATCTTTGGGAAAGAAACGGCTCAGCACACCGATGAGCGGATAAGCGATCAGCTGGATGCCTATCACACAGAAGATCAGAAAGCTTTGGATGGCAGGGTTCTGCACCGGGATCGATCCGGCCGCCGGTGCCTGATACCCCAGATGCGAGATCCCGAAATTGAACGCACAGAGCGCCAGGCCGCCGGAGATCGTGATGATGCAATTGAAAACAGAGGACGAAAAACCATCGCAGCGTTTTCCGCTGACCCGTTCCACATCATCGAGAGCATCACCCAGCATGCTGGAGATCATATAGGTAGACGGGATCAAGCCGACCGTACGAACGAACTGACCAGCGAGCACCAGAGTCAGGTTCCTTGGATCGAGCAGGCACAGCGCCACACCAAGCGTAGAGATCACCATGCCGCCCAGCAGTGCGTTTCTTTTGCCGAGCTTCTTTGTTATGGGATTGCACAGCACGACACCGATGCCGAGCGGCGCCTGCCCCAACGCATAAAAAAGGGCCTGCGTGTGTCCATCATTATAGCTGCCGAGCACCCAGTTGCAATAATAGAACGTCGCCGTGCTGAACAATGCATTTACGATATTGAAGACCACCAGATAGATCATCAGGACGACCCAGCTGCGGCTTTTGATGCAGCAGCGCAGCTGTTCGGACAAACTGATCTTCGTACCTGCTTCTGCAGTCTCCGTCGTGACTCGTTCCCTGGTGAAGAAGAACTCAAAGAGCATCAGTGGGAAGGAAAAGACGGCGATGATGATGGCAGCCATGACCCAGCGGGATTCCACCACGCCCAGGATGGGGACGATCACGCAGGGAAACAGGATCGCTACCAGCGAGCCCGCCGCCATACCGGGTGTATTGGCGACAGTGGAAAGCGCCCTGCGCTCGGCATCATCACGGGTCGCCAACGGCACCATGAGCGTATGCGCGGTACTGTACATGGTATAGGCTATAGCATAAAAACCAGTATAGCTGATGAAGATCCAGATGGCTGTCAGATCATCGTTGCCCTTGGGTACGACGAACAGCAGGATCATGCAGGCGAGCATCAACGGTGCCGCAAAAAGGATCCATGGTCTTGCTTTGCCCTGGTGCGACCGGGTCCTGTCGACCACGAGGCCCATATATATGAAGGTCAGAACATCCAGGACCTTGGCAACGATCGGAAAGAGGGAGATGAACATGCCGCCCCAGATCGTGCTGATCTTCAGGACGTCGGTATAATAAACGTTGAGATAATTTGAAAGGATGGCGTTCATCACCATGACGGCGATGGGACCCATGAAATACCCCAGGATCTTTTCTTTCCCGGTGATTTTCTCCTCTGGGACACGGCTGTCGAAGATATGAGAAGCAAGCATCCCTTTTTTCATGCCTCTTCTCCTCCGATCCCAAGCAAGCCTTTCAGTTCAGCGATCACCGCTGGTTCTTCAGTACCGTATCTTTTCATACCCAAGCGGGTGAACAAGGGGCGAAGATACAGTGTGATCGTACAGCCGAAAATACCGATGAGCAACAGAAGCGTAAAAAGAATATGGAGATCCGCCTTGAGTGCGATAAAGCTGCAGCCTATACAGGCGGCGCCGATCATACCGACCAGACATACCAGCTGTAAGTAGTAGCGTGTCACACGCTGATCGATCTCCAACAGCTTCGCCAGCAAGGCCTCCGCCTTATTCCTGCGTTCCGGATCGATCGCGTTTGGATCCTCCAATTGAAAAGTCAATTGTGTGTCCATGTGATCAGCCCGTTTCGCATCCTTCAGACGATACCCCATGGCCTCC
>JAFVHC010000359.1 GCA_017474705.1 Bacillota bacterium | reverse complement strand
CGTGTGCAGGATGTCATCATCTACAAATCCGCGATGACCGATACGTTCATCACTCTGCCGGAATATCTGGAAGCCGCTAAGGAGAAGCACGAGAACAAGGTCTTCTATACCAATGATGCCCGCCAGCAGGCCCAGTACCTGAAGGTACTGAAGGATCAAGGCTATGACGCACTGGTACTGAACACCTTGATCGATACCTCCTTCATCACCCTTCTGGAACAGAAGAATGAAGGCGTCAAGTTCCTGCGCGTAGATGCGGATCTCAACCAGGCCCTGCGTGAGGATGATGTGACCATCGATGCCTCTGCCACCTCTACCCTGGAAGAACTCTTCAAGAAGGCAGTTGCCAAGGACAACCTGAAGATCCGCGTCGAAAGCCTGAAGGATCCTTCCGTCAGCGCCATGATCGAGCTGTCCGAGGAAAGCCGCCGCATGCAGGATATGATGAAGATGTACGGCCAGATGGGCAGGATGATGGGCTATCCGGGCATGGAACCAGAAGAGACCCTGGTCCTGAACCAGAAGAACACCCTGGTCGCACGGCTTCTGGAAAAGCCGGAGGACGAGACCTCTACCCTCATCGCCGCACACTTGTATGACCTGGCACGGCTGGCCCATGAGCCACTGGAAGCAGAACAGATGAATAAGTTTATTCAGAGAAGCCAGGAGATCATGGAGAAACTGTAAACTAAAGTGACTCCCTATCATGTTCATCCGCTAAACGCGCTGACGCGCAATACGCGGACCTCACATGATAGGGAGTCTTTAGTTACCTGTTTTCTTTATAGTATGGCCTTTTCATGCCAGTTGTTTCTTCATAATGATCATTTTCAAATTGAGAATTATAATTATAAATCCAGATAAGAGTCTCCTTGGTTACCATATCATAGTCCATACTAAAACAGATCAACCCATCTTCCCATTCCGCATATCTTGATATTTTGTACTTATCAAATAAGGTATTCTCATCTAAGAAATTGTTTTTTTGCCAGGGTTCCCCATATATTTCGATCATATGATCCAAAATAGATTGAAGTGCTTTCTGTTCTTCTTCCTCAGGCCAATGATCAAAATATAACTTTCTCTCATAACGAAACAGTGAGAAGACACTTGGATCTGGATAGTTTACAAAACTTATGGAGGTATCAAAATCTAATCCTTGGATTTTCTCCGGCATTACATATCCTCTAGCTTTTGAGCCTAGATTCATGACTTCAGCATGAAACTGAGGATCTGCTTTTGCTCTATATAGTGCATCAAGTACGCTGTTTTGTTCTTGATCCATGCATCCGGTGAGATCATATCCAAATTCATCTTTCTGAATCACGATTGACTTATCGATATGAGAGCATCCCGCAAGAACAAGGATCGTGAATAGACCTATTATTTTTATAATTGTTTTCATATTCCCACATCTTTCTATTCATCTGCTATGAAATCAGATTTTCCATGAACAGTACTTTTGTCGTTAACTGCTCCTCTTCTATATCAAATGAAATACTTCCACCATTGCATTCTGCACATTCTTTAATGCATACAAGGCCGAACCCGTGGCCTTGTTCTTTTTTTGTCGAATGGTGCAAGGCTGCTTCGGTCACAGAACCAGGAGTAATAGAATTCCTACATACTATCGCTACATATTGTCCTTTGCGACTGATCGATAATTCTATAAATCGCTTCTTGCATTCATCTATTTTTTCGCATGCTTCTATCGCATTTTCTATAAGATTGAAAAGAATAATGCAAATATCAGAAGGAGATATATTGAGAGGCTGTGGTACATCGATCGAGTACTGATAAGTTATTCTATTACGAGTCATTTCATCGATTTTTGAATTGATGACTGCATCAATGTAGGGGTCTCCAGAGTAAACTTTCAGAACAGGTTTTGATGAATCATTCAACAATTGTTCAATTAATGTTCGACTATCTGAAGCATCCATATTTCGAATCACCATCAGGTGCTTTTTAAAATCATGCTTTTGTTTCATGAGTTCTTCGTTTTTGAGAACGATCTGCTCATAAGAAGCCGATAAGATTTGATTCTCCAGTAGTACCTTTTCCCATTGATACTGTTTATTTCTTTGCTTGATCAAAGAAGAAAAGAGAAGTACCATAATGAATGCAAAAAGCAAAACGATCAGCACTGCTGTGATCATGCAAAATTCCAAAATGTGAAGGGAAGTATATCGAAATGCACCATAAAACAGCCCTGTTGATAATGATACTGCTGATAATATGATCCATGTCAGTAACCACTCTTCTCTCTTTTGAAATAAAACGTCACTTTTCGGTTTATGATAAAGAACCCATACAATGAAGCAATAACACAATTCGATGAATACGTAATATGTCATCGTCCCGGCTTGATTCAAAGATAGTATAACGATTTGAGAACTTCTGCCTCGCCATCTTTGATTGAATAATAATGAGCACCCATAGCGAACAGTATATTGAATTATGAATAAGATCAAAACTGAAAGTGCTGCAGCAAAACACTTAGACGACAAGGATCCTTCAAGTACTGAAACGGATAGGCCAATTACAAGTACTATGGTACACCAAGCGACGATTTCAAAATCAAAACGCATCCATCTCAACCATAAGACGGCCATAATATAAATCACTGCCCCAAAGAGCTGCCGTGTCATATTAATGGCTCTTTTGTTGTATACAAATCTAAGAAGGCCAGAGACTAAAAAGCCCTCGATCGTGATCGGTATCACTTCCCAAGGGTACCACATGGTCATACCTCCTTCCAATAGCGCATGATCAGTTCTTTGACTTCTCCCATGCGGCGCCGGCTGATCGTGAATGTTTCTTGGTCAAACATAGTGACGGTATTGTTCTCGGTCTTGAATACAAAATCGATGTGGATCAGTACCCCTTTGTCAACAAGAATGAAAGTCGGGTCATTCAACTTCTTCTGGAATTCTTTGATGCTGCGCGTGTCATAATAAGTTTTGCGGCCTTGCACAGTGATCTTCAGACGTCTGTTATCGCGCTCCACATAGAGGATCTCGGAAATGGGTAGATTGATCGTATCATGCGCGTTGAAAAGGCTGATCGTATGCTTCTTGGCGGAGATATATTCTTTATAGGCATAATTCAGAGCTTCTTCAAGGCTTTCCTTCATGTCCTGCTTAAGAATATATCTACGGACACCCATCCGGTACCCTTGTGTCGCAAATTCCGAATGTGATGTGTAGAAGAAAACCATTGCCCTTGGATACATGCTTTTGATGCGCGATGCAATATCAATACCTCCCACTATCGGCATATCGATGTCCAGAATATATACGTCAGCAGCGGCTGTATCTTCCAAGTCAAAGTCTAGTTGTCGGCTATGATCGTATGTTAATAAAGAGTATCCGATATCTTTATCTGCCATAAACTGCCGAACTTCATTCTCCAAAGTCTGCAATGCCAAGGCATCATCATCACAAATCACAATTCTCATGATCTCCTCCACTGTTAACCGAAGTATACAACAACTTCACTGTCAATTATAGATCCTGCGTGAAAGGTATATTTGGATGTCATAAACGGAAAAGGCCGACTCATTTTCATGAATCGGTCTTTCATATTTGTTTTAGTATAAGGGATACTTCGCAAGAAGTGCCTGCACTCTGCCGGATGCCTCTTCGACAGCGTTCGGATCAGTGATGATCAAGTCGATGATCGCTGCGATCTCGTCCATGTCGGCTTCCTTCATGCCGCGCGTGGTGACCGCCGGTGTTCCTAAGCGGATACCGCTGGTCACGAAGGGTTTTTCCGGATCATGCGGGATGGCGTTCTTGTTGCAGGTGATACCGACACTGTCCAGAAGCTTTTCGGCTTTCTTGCCAGTGACACCCTTGGACCGCAGGTCGACCAGCATCAGGTGATTGTCGGTACCATGGGAGACCAGATCGAAGCCGCGCTTCAGGAGGCCTTCTGCCAGTGCCTGTGCGTTCTTGATGATCTGCAGCTGGTAATCCTTGAAAGAAGGTTCCATGTCTTCCTTGAAGCAGACGGCCTTGGCCGCGATCACATGGCACAGAGGACCGCCCTGGATGCCCGGGAAGATGGCTTTATCGATGGCCTTGGCATGTTCTGCCTTGCACAGGATCAGGCCGCCTCTGGGGCCTCTCAGGGTCTTGTGCGTGGTCGTGGTGACGACGTCCGCATACGGGACCGGGCTCGGATGGAGTCCGGCGGCGACAAGGCCTGCGATATGGGCCATGTCGACCATGAAGATGGCGCCGACTTCTTTGGCGATCTTGGAGAAACGCTCGAAATCGATGATGCGGGAGTATGCGCTGGCACCGGCGATGATCAGCTTCGGATGATGTTCCTTTGCAAGACGCTCCACCTCATCATAATCGATGCGGCCTGTCTCCTGATCTACGCCATAACTGACGATATTATACTGTAAACCGGATACATTGACCGGACTCCCATGGGTCAAATGGCCGCCTTCGGCCAGGCTCATGCCCATGATCGTATCACCAGGTTTCAGGAACGCTGTGTATACGGCGAAGTTCGCCTGAGAACCGGAATGAGGCTGTACATTCGCATGCTCTGCGCCGAACAGGGCCTTGGCACGCTCGATGGCCAGGGTCTCGGTGACGTCCACATACTCGCAGCCGCCATAATAGCGCTTGCCTGGATATCCTTCTGCGTATTTGTTGGTCAAAGGAGAGCCCATGGCCGCCATAACGGCTTTAGAAACAAAGTTTTCGGAGGCGATCAGCTCGATCTTTCCATTCTGACGGGATACTTCTTTCGCGATCGCCTCAGCGACCTCCGGATCGACTTTACGGATCTCTTCAAAATCGTACATGTAATAACTCCTTCAGCAGTAATTCAAAACGCCCGCGGCGTTTATTTTGCTATGATATTGATGATGCGTCCGGGGACGTAGACTACTTTGATAATGTTCTTGCCATCGATCAGCGCGTTCAGGCGAGCATCTGAACGGACGGCCGCAAGGGCTTCTTCCTGATCGGCCTCTTTGGCGATCTCTACGTTACCGCGGGTCTTGCCCATGATCTGCACCGCGATAGAGATGCGATCTTCCACGGTCTTCGCTTCATCGTATTCCGGCCATGACTGCTGGAACAGGAAGCCGGGCTCGCCGGCGATCTGCCAAAGCTCTTCCGTGATATGCGGGGCGACAGGGTTCAGCAGGATGAGGAAGGTCTTCCATTCGTCCTTCGTAACAGTCCCGGCGGCGGTGAACTCGTTCATCAGAGCCATCATAGCAGCGATCGCTGTATTGAACTTCAGGGTCTCATAATCCTGCGAGACTTTCTTGATGGTGCGGTGCATGGAAACTTCCAGGGCTTTGGAATAACCGGTCTCCTCGGAGACATTTTCCTGCATCTTCCAGATACGTTCCAGGAAACGGCGGCATCCTTTGACGCCCTGCTCCGACCAGGGAGCGGCCTTCTCAAAGTCACCGATGAACATCTCATACATACGCATGGTGTCCGCACCGAATTCATCTACGATCTCGTCCGGGTTGACCACGTTGCCGCGGGATTTGGACATCTTCTGGCCGTCAGAACCAAGGATCATACCATGAGACGTACGCTTCTGATAGGGTTCTTTCGTCGGCACGACGCCGATGTCATACAGGAATTTATGCCAGAATCGGGAATACAGCAGATGCAGCGTGGTATGCTCCATACCGCCGTTGTACCAGTCGATCGGGCTCCAATATGCCATTGCTTCTTTAGAAGCCAGAGCCGTATCGTTATGAGGATCCATGTAGCGCAGGAAATACCAGGATGATCCGGCCCACTGCGGCATGGTATCGGTCTCACGACGAGCGGGGCCACCGCAGACAGGACAGGTGGTATTGATCCACTCTTCCATCGCAGCCAGCGGGCTTTCACCGTCCGGACCGGGCTCGCAGCTTTCGACCTCGGGCAGGACCAGCGGCAAAGATTCCTCAGGCAGTGCCTGCCATCCACCGCAATGCTCGCAGTAGACCAACGGAATCGGCTCGCCCCAGTAACGCTGACGGGAGAAGACCCAGTCGCGCAGCTTGAAGTTGACCTTGCGCTCACCGATGCCCTTCTCGACCAGCCAGTCGATGATGGCTTTCTTTGCTTCTTCTACAGACATACCATCCAGGAAACCGGAATTGATCATCGTACCGGTCTGGATGTCGGTGAAGGCTTCCTTGGTGATATCGCCGCCTGCCACGACTTCGATGATGGGCAGGCCGAACTTGGTCGCGAATTCCCAGTCACGGGTGTCATGACCTGGAACAGCCATGATCGCGCCGGTACCATAGGTCATCAGGACGTAGTCGGAGATCCAGATCGGGATCTCGGTGCCGGTCACCGGGTTGATGGCCTTCACGCCTTTGATCTCGACACCGGTCTTTTCCTTCGCCATCTCGGTACGATCGAAATCGGACTTGGAGGCAGCGAACTTGCGATATTCCATGATCTCGTCGAAATTCTCGATCTGATCCTTCCAATCATCGATATAGGGATGCTCGGGGCTCATGACCATATAGGTCGCGCCGAACAGCGTATCCGGGCGGGTCGTGAAGATGCGCAGTTTCTGTCCATTAGCGATGAAATCCACCTCTGCGCCTTCGGAACGGCCGATCCAGTTGATCTGCTGGGTCTTGACGCGCTCGATGAAATCCAGGCCTTCCAGATCATCGATCAGGCGCTGTGCATACGCGGTGATGCGCAGCATCCACTGGGATTTGCGGCGATGCTCGACCTGCGTGCCGCAGCGTTCGCAGCAGCCGTCGACGACTTCTTCATTGGCCAGGCCTACCTTACAGGACGGGCACCAGTTGATGGCCATCTCCTGCTTGTAGGCAAGGCCTTTCTTGAACATCTGCAGGAAGATCCACTGTGTCCATTTATAATAATTCGGATCGGTTGTATTGACTTCACGGTCCCAGTCGAAGGAGAATCCGATGGACTTCATCTGCTCTTTGAAATGTGCGATGTTGTTCTCGGTAACGGTCTTCGGATGGATCTTGTTCTTGATGGCGTAGTTTTCGGTAGGCAGACCGAATGCGTCCCACCCCATGGGGAACAGGACATTATAGCCCTGCATGCGGCGCTTGCGGGATACGATATCCATAGCCGTGTAAGGACGCGGATGACCTACGTGCAGGCCCTGTCCTGACGGATACGGGAACTCGATCAGAGCGTAGTATTTGGGTTTTGAAGTATCATCATCTGCATGGAAGGCATGCTGCTCATCCCAGATGTTCTGCCATTTCTTTTCAATGGCCTTATGATCGTAGCGGTTCAACGAAGTTTCCTCCTTGTGTTATGTAAAGGTACAGCAAACTTAATCAATATGCCCGTTCGGTACAGAGACGATGGCGACGGGACTTCCGATGGCTTTAGTCACACCGTTCGTTTTCAGCAAGCCCGTTTCCGGATCTCTGAGGAAAATGGCGAGCGCGTCTGAATCCTGGTTGCCAGCATATGCGACGGTCTCGTCCAGGCTGAGCGCAAATTCACGCGGTGTACGCCCCTGGGAACGCAGTCTCTGGATCTGCAGCAGCGTACCGTCCGGACGGACACGGTATACCGTGATCGTGTTCTCTCCGCGGTTAGAGATGTAAACGAAACGTCCATCGCTGCTGACACGGACGGCAGCGGAGGTATTCGCAGGATCCTGATCTCGTGTTGCCAGAAGATCCTGTACATAAAGCATCCTGCCATCCTCGCAGACGTAATGCAGCAGGTGGTCGACGATCTCGGCCGCGACATAGGCATGTGCCCCGTCAGGGCTGAAGACCATGTGACGCGGACCATAGCCTGCAGGACAATCGACGGTCTTATCCGGGATGGAAACGATCTCTCCGGCAGATGTCAACCGATATGCCGCCAGATGATCCGTACCCAGATCGCAGAGGTAGAAATAGGATCCATCCGGTGCGAAGGTGACGCTGTGCGCATGAGCTTTTTCCTGCCGGTCCGGATTCGGGCCTTTACCTTGACGGATCAGCTTGTAGCATAGCTTTCCGACGGACCCATCCGCAAGGATCTCATATACCTGGACCGTCGCGTCGACATAGGTCGTGATGATGAGAAACTTTTCATCCGGAGACAGGACGACGTGACAAGCGCCAAGGCTCGGAGCTTCTCTCAATGAAGTGCGTTCCAGACCTTTGACCAGCCCGGCTTCATCTCTCAAAATATCATATGATGCAACTTTTCCGCAGCCATTTTCCGGTTCTTCCACACTGTATAGGATCGTGCCGGCTTTATTGACGCAGAGATATGTCGGCGACTCTTCCACCGCCAACAGCACCGGTTCGGTGATATAGCCGTTTTCCTGCGAGAATCCATAGATGCCTTTGCTCGTCGTATTGGTATACGTACCGACAAATACATATTCTTTCATGGCTGCCTCCTGTATATTTTATCTCATATATTTTACTTCATCTATTTAAAGAAGTCAATTTTCTATCGACTTTCCAAAACAGGTTTGGTATACTATCTAAAGAGTGAACAAAAAAGGAGCCAGTTTATGGAAAAGATACCCAGTTTTACCGTCGATCATCTGCATCTTTTGCCCGGTGTATACGTTTCCCGCAAGGACCGGATCGGCGATGTCGTGTTAACGACCTTTGATGTCCGGATGACCGCGCCGAATCGTGAACCTGTCATGTCCACAGGTGTCTGTCATGCTTTGGAACATCTGATCGCTACTTATCTGCGCAACGACCCGGAGTGGGCTTCCAAAGATATCTATTGGGGGCCGATGGGCTGCCGTACCGGATTCTACCTGATCCTCGCGGGGGATCTTGAGCCGAT
>JAFVHC010000358.1 GCA_017474705.1 Bacillota bacterium | reverse complement strand
GGCTGTCGATACCAGTCGCGTTCTGGATACGCTTCGCCAGATCACGGCTGCCCTCGACACCCTCTGCCACGATGATGATGTTGTGCATCTTGCCCTTGGAACGATTGGCCAGGATGTCCTCCACGATCTTATCGAAATCATTGCTCTCCGGCACTTCCGGGATGATAACGTAGTCCGCACCGGTGGCGATACCGGACCAGATCGCGATCTCACCGCAATGACGTCCCATGACCTCTACGACGCTGCAGCGCTCATGGGATTCGGAAGTATCACGCAGTTTGCAGACCGCATCGTATACGACGTTGACCGCACTGTCGAAACCGATGGTATAGTCGGTGCAGGCGATATCACGATCGATCGTGCCGGAAACGCCGACAACATTGATGCCCTGTTTGGACAGCGTGTGCGCGCCCATGAAAGAACCGTCGCCGCCGATGACGACCAGGCCTTCGATACCATGCTTGCGGCAGATATCGGCCGCCTTGATCTGATATTCCAGCTGCAGCATTTCAAGACAGCGTGCGGTATACAGCACGGTGCCGCCCTGCTGGATGATATTGGATACGCTACTGGGTTCCAGATCCATGAACTCCTCATGGAGCAAACCATAGAAACCACGGCGGATACCTACGACTTCGATGCCCATGCCCAATGCTCTGCGGACGACCGCACGGATCGCAGCATTCATACCCTGGGCGTCACCGCCGCTGGTCAGAACTCCTATTTTACGAACCTTAGATTCCATAAATGTGATACCCTCCTGTACGCGTTCGGAAATTATGCTCATTGTACTCTTTTTTTACGGCAATCGCAATACTAAATCACGACATTTTTCTCGCCGATCAAGCGTTTTAGTTTCAGCTCCAGCCAATCAGATCCACGCACCGACAGTTCTTCCGGCGCTTTCAGTTTGCGTCCCTCCTGTTCCAGGTAGATGCGCACCGGCCTTATGCCCGGATCGAGTTCCAGTTCATTCAGTACGTCGTCCTTTAAGACCGACCAACTGTTTGCAGAAGAGAAACGCAGCCATACCGGCGCTTCCGAAGGCCGTTCCAGTTTCTTCGCAGGCTCTTGTTCGATCTGCATGGGTCGAAGCTCCCGCAGGATGAGTTTGGCATCCTCGTCCTCCTGCATGCTGATGCGTCCGCTGATGAAGACGCGGCTGTCCTCATCCATCTGACCGCGGTACTGCTCATAGGAATTGGGGAATACAAGGACTTCTACGGAACCGTAGAGATCCTCGACCGTCAGGAACGCCATCAGCTTATTGTTGCGGGTCGTCTTGATGGTCTTTTTCATGATGATGCCGCCGATGGTCGCTTCCAGACCATCCGTCATCTGATGGACAGCAGTACTCTCTTCCTCGTCTTCCGCATATGCGAAATCCGAAGCATAATGCGTGATGTTCCTGCGCCAGACTTCTTCATACTCCGCCAGCGGATGGCCCGACAGATACAGGCCAAGCACTTCTTTCTCGTAGGCCAGCAGCTGCTGGACCGGCCATTCCGGGATATCCGGCAGACCATCATCCGCGAGGCCGCCCGGCTGTGTGCCGTCTTCCTGCACGTCCAGGCCGAACAGATCGATCTGACCGCTCATCTGGATCTTCTTCCACTGCGTCGCGGCATTCAGGATCGCCGGGTACATTTGCATGTACTGGCTTCGTTTGCCGCCCAGGGAGTCGAATGCACCGGCCATGATCATGTTTTCCAGGCAGCGTTTGTTCAGATCCCGGTCCTGCATGCGGCGGCAGAAATCCGTAAGACTGGTGAACGATCCGCGCGATTCGCGCTCTTTCACCATGTTTTCGATGACACCGTGTCCCACGCTCTTGATGGCCGACAGGCAGTAACGGATCTTCTTC
>JAFVHC010000357.1 GCA_017474705.1 Bacillota bacterium | reverse complement strand
TTTAATTTGTTCATAGAAGATAATGGGTTGGTGGACTTGCCGTTGTGTGGTAGGCGGTTACACGCTTCGGCTTCTGGTGCGACCTGATCAACCTATGGGTCCTCATCATCCCTGCTGCACTCATTGCGGCTTTCCTCATGAAAGCCCCGGTCCTGGTGGTCTATTTCATCCTGTATCTGGATGAATTCACCAAGATCCCCGTGGAGATCATCCATTATAAGAAGTACAAATGGGTGAAGAACATTACGAGAGAAAATGTGTAAAAGGCCTTGATTCTAAGACGGAAATAAAGTATGATGAAATGTACAGCTTAAATAAAGGAGAGTCTCATGAAAGCGATCACTAACGATATTTTCTATGTAGGCGTCAACGATCATAAAGTAGATCTTTTCGAAGGTCAGTACATCGTGCCTAACGGTATGGCATATAATTCCTATGTCATCAAAGATGGTCAGACTGCCGTTTTCGATACGGTAGAGGCGGGTTTCGGCCATGAGTGGCTGGACAACATCGCTCAGGTCGTGGGCAATACCGCGCCGGATTATCTCATCGTACAGCACATGGAGCCGGATCATGCCGGCAACGTCAAGACGTTCATGAAGACCTACCCGACCACGAAGATCGTCGGCAATGCCAAGACCTTCAACATGATCGAGCAGTTTTTCGGCGAGACCTACGAGGACCGCAAGGTCGTCGTAAAGAACGGCGATACGCTGACCATCGGCAAGCATACCTTGACCTTCGTCTTCGCACCCATGGTGCACTGGCCGGAAGTCATGGTCACCTATGATAGTTATGACAAGGTCCTGTTCTCGGCCGACGCGTTCGGTAAGTTCGGCGCGCTGGATGTCGATGAGGAGTGGGACTGCGAAGCACGCCGCTACTATTTCGGCATCGTCGGCAAGTATGGACCGCAGGCGCAGAACCTGCTGAAGGCCGCCGCGGGTCTGGATATCCAGATCATCTGCGCGACCCATGGCCCGATCCTGACCGAGGACCTTGGACATTATATCGGCCTGTATCAGAAGTGGACCACCTATGAACCCGAGAGCGATGGCATCGTCATTGCTTATACGTCCGTATATGGCAATACCAAGAAGGCTGTAGAACAGCTGGTGGAGATGCTCAAGTCCCGCGGCTGCCCGAAGGTCTCCGTACACGACCTGGCGCGCGATGACATGGCGGAAGCGGTCGAAGACGCATTCCGCTACAACAAGCTGGTCCTGGCCACCACCACCTACAATGCCGAGATCTTCCCCTTCATGCGGGAGTTCATCAACCATCTGACCGAGCGCAACTTCCAGAAACGCACTATCGGTCTCATCGAGAACGGTTCCTGGGCGCCTATGGCCTGCAAGGTCATGTACGGCATGCTTGAGAAGTGTAAGAACATCGATTATGCCGGCACCGTCACCATCAAGTCCGCGCTGAACGATGCCAGCCGCAAAGAACTGGAAGCTTTGGCTGACGAGCTTTGCACGGATTATATTGCAGAGTCTCCGGAACTGGCGAATAAGAACGATATGAACGCACTGTTCAAGATCGGTTACGGTCTGTACGTCGTTACTTCCAACGACGGTAAGAAGGACAACGGCCTGATCGTCAACACCGTCACGCAGCTCACTTCTGAGCCCAACCGTGTGGCCGTGGCCATCAACAAAGCCAACTATTCACATTACGTCATCCAGCAGACGGGTATCATGAACGTCAACTGCCTGTCTGTAGAAGCGCCGTTCTCCGTATTCGAGAACTTTGGTTTCCAGAGCGGCCGCACCGCTGATAAGTTCGCCGGCTGGGACATCGGACGTGCCGATAACGGTCTGGTCTTCCTGAAACAGTATATCAATGCGTTCATGTCTCTGAAGGTCGAGAACTACATCGACATGGATACCCATGGACTGTTCATCTGCACTGTTACGGAGGCCCGTGTCATGTCCGATAAGGACACCATGACCTACACCTACTATCAGTCCAACGTGAAGCCGAAACCGCAGACCGAGGGCAAGAAAGGTTTCGTCTGCAAGATCTGTGGTTATATCTATGAGGGCGACACTTTGCCCGATGATTTCATCTGCCCGCTGTGCAAACATGGCGCAGCCGATTTTGAACCTATCAGTTAAGGCGGTAATTGTATGAAAAAAGTATTACGATCGATCATCACCTGGTCGTTGGTCCTTTGCCTCCTCGTTCCGACTTTTCCCGCCTTTGCGGCAGAAGAGCCGACAGGAGAGACAGAGATCGCTTCCCCGGAAGAAACCGAGACCTTCAAGGAAGAGTCTTCTTCGGAGGAGGATCCGTCAGAACCGGCAGATCTGCCATCTGCCGAAGAACCCTCAGAACCTGAGGATCCTTCAGTGACAGACGAGCCTTCTGAACCGGAAGAACCTTCGGAACCTTCAGAGCCTGCTGATCCTGCGGAACGACCAGAGGAGGATCCTTCTGATCCCGAACCGGCGGCAGATCCGGAGCCGACCGAAGATCCGGAGCTTCAGGAGATCGCTGCTCCTGTGCTGAAGTCTGTCGAAGCCACGGCATGGAACAAGATCGTGGTCGCCTGGGACAAAGCGGAGGGCGCTTCAGCATACCGTTTGAAGCGTACAGGTGGTCCAAAGTCTGTCGAAACCGAAGACCTGTCCGGTACGTCATATGAGGATACGGATGGGATCGAACCCGGTGTAAAATATACCTACACCCTGTATGCGATCGATGCGGAAGGAAATGAGAAGGCAGCGGAGAAGACGCTGTCGGCAACGCCGAAACTGGGAGATACGTCCTGGAAAAGCGCCGCGTCCGCAGGCTATAACAGCGTCAAACTGACCTGGACGAAGGTCAGCGGCGCGACAGGGTATAAGGTATATCGCCAGAAAGCGGATGGCAGTTGGACAAGGATCGCCGTTGTAGATGATGCTTTGACTTATACCAACACCGGATTGAAGACGGGCAAGAAATATACGTATAAGATCCGTGCCTATTATACGGGTTCCAAAACGGTCCATTCTTCCTTCACCAGCACGAAGACCGTAAAGCCTGTTCCGGCTGCTCCGAAGCTGAGTACCGTGAAACAGGACGGACTGTCGGTAAAGGTCACCTGGAAAGGTGTGACCGGTGCCACTGGCTATAAGATCTACCGCAGTGAAGAAGGCGGAAGCTGGAAATGCATCAATACCCGCAGTGCCAGCAGCAAAAAGAGCTATTGGGATTATAGCGTAGAGATCGGCAAGACATATGCCTATCGTGTCCGCTCGTATGTGACCGTTGATAAGACCAAGGTGATCAGCAGTGCCAGCGCCAATAAGAGCGTCACGATCGAGAATCCCACGTTGGAGATCGTCAGTGTCACTGCGTCCAACAATGTAT
>JAFVHC010000356.1 GCA_017474705.1 Bacillota bacterium | reverse complement strand
TCCGTGCAGAACATGCTTCGACCTTAGCGGCCGCCTGTTCGATCTGTTCACGGGCAGAGGCGGTCTGATCCAGGATCTGATCCGCTTCCGTGCTCAAGTCCTCGATCTCGTTGTACTCCCACTCCATGGTGCGTTCCAACGAACTTCTCTGCTGTGCGATCGCACCGCGGTCCATCTGCAGCTGCATCAGCTCGACGCGCAGTTGTTCATGCTGCTGACGGCGTACCGTCTGCTCCTGCTGCAGCTGCTCCGCTTCCTGACGAAGGGAAAGCAGTTTTTCTTCCGCCTCTGTCAAAGAAGCTTTGATCTCGGCCAGACGTCTGTCACGCTCTTCCATTTCCAGCGCCTGTTCCTGCTGTTCTTTATCGAACTGATCTTTTTGCTGTTCCAGCTGCTCGGAAACAAAACGCAGCTGCCCCAGCTCCTGACTGATCGAAAGCCGGTCTTCCTGGATGCGATACAGACGGTCCTTTTCGTCCTGCACCTTCAGACTCAGCGAATCGCGCTCGTGCCGAAGCCCGGCAAGACGGGCGGCCAGGACGCGGAACGCTTCTTTCTGTTCACTGAGTTCCTTCTGCGTATGCTCCTTTTCCGAACGGCGTCCCAGGATATGATTGCTCTTTTCCGCCTGACTTCCGCCTGTGATGGAGCCGCCGATATTGAAGATATCGCCTTTCAGAGTGACGACACGGTAATACATGTTATACTTACGGCTTAGCGATGCGCCGGCTTCGAAATCACGCACGACGATGACGTTGGCCAGCAGACGGCTGATCACCTTCTGATATACCGGATCGAAAGAGACCAATGTATCTGCAAACCCCAGGACCTGAGGATCCTGCTGCACGAGCCGTTCGATATCACCGGCACTGCGGCCGTGATCCCGTCCCGTGACACTGTCCAGCGGTTGGAAGGTCGCTCTTCCGGCTTTGCGGCTGCGCAGGATCTCGATCAGCTTCCGGGCATCGCTCTGTGTATCCACGATAATGTTCTGCACAGCGGGACCCAAAGCGATGTTCATTGCTGTCGTCAGCTCATCCGGCACATGCAGCACGTCTGCAACGGTGCCTTTGATGGCGCGCCATTCCAACGGATGCTTATCCTTCAGCTGCATGACTGTACGCACACTGGCGGAATAGCCTTCATACTCGCGTTCCAGATCCTCCAGCCATTTGATGCGGTCGGCCAACCGGCGTCCTTCCGCCTGATTCTCATCGACCGCCTGCTGCTGCGTGAGCATCTGTTCTTTCAGGTTTTGGTCCTGGGTCTGGATACGCTCGATCGAAGCGGTCACTTCAGTTTCCTCATCGGCCAGGATATGATCTTTTTCCTCAGCCTCAGCGATCTTTTTGTCGTTGTCTGCCGCGGATCGGATCAGATCAGAAACATGTTCATCGACACCCGTCATGGTCTGTGCTGTCTGTTCCACCTGCGCTTCCATGCGCGCACGGCTCAGATCCAGCTCGTCTACGGCTGCCTTGGCTTCCGCGACCTCATGTTCCTTACGAAGCACCTGCTGTCCGCATCGCAGCAACTCTTCCGACTGTTTTCGGTCCTCTTCGATGCAAACGTTCTGACGCGCTTCCTTCTCCTGATCTTCTTTTTCAAGTTCCTTCAAGGATTTTTCTTCCAACGTGACCGTACGGCTGCGCTGAGACAGTTTTTCCTTGACTTCGTTAAGGCGCTGGGTGCTGAGGCAGATCTCCTGCTCCAGGTGCTCTTTTTGCTGCTCGGACAGGCGTTTTTCGCCTTCTGTAGCTTCCCTGTCCAACCTAGCCTGGCTCAATTCATTATACACAGCGGTAACGGCCGCCCCGGCGCTTTCTACTTCCTGCGCCAGCCGGCTCGACCTGGCTTTGGCCTCCTCCTGGCGGGCACCGGCCTCCGCAAGGTCCTGGTTCAGCCGTTCCATCTGCTCAGCGTTTTTATCATACTGGGCTTTATACTGATGATACTGATCCAAAAAGTTGTTGATCTCGTAGACTCTCAGTTCATCATCCAGCTCTTTATATTGACGAGCGGTCTCCGCCTGTGCTTTCAGCGGCCCCAGGCGCTGTTCCATATCCATCAGGCGATCATTGACGCGTTCCAGTGCCAAGGCTTCTTCTGCCCGCTGTTTACGTGCTTCATCGCGGCGGGTCTTGAATTTCACGATACCTGCCGCTTCTTCGAAGATCACACGCCGCTCCTGCGGTTTGTTCGAAAGCAGCTGATCGATACGACCCTGTCCGATGATGGAATAACCATCTTTACCGATACCGGTATCCATCAGCATTTCATGGATATCCTTCAGACGATACCGGATCTGATTGACGTAATACTCACTTTCACCGGAACGGTAGACCCGCCGGCAGATGGAGATCTCGTCAAAAGACAGTGGGATCTTATGATCCCTGTTATCCAGTACCAGGGTGACCTGCGCATATCCCAGAGGGCGTCTGCGTTCCGTGCCCGCAAAAATGACATCTTCCATGCGGGACCCTCGCAGAGATTTCGCGCTCTGCTCGCCCAAGACCCAGCGGATCGCGTCGGAGATGTTGCTCTTGCCGCTTCCGTTCGGTCCGATGATCGCCGTGATGCCACGGTCGAATTCTACACTCAGCTTCTCCGGAAAGGACTTGAAGCCGATCATTTCCACTCGTTTCAGTTCCATATATACCTCGCCATATCAAACGTCGATCTCTTCCAATGCTTTGCGCGCGGCATGCTGCTCCGCTGCTTTCTTGGAGCGCCCGCTTCCGGTACCCAGGACGCGTCCATCGATCTCCACCTGCATGGTGAAGACCCGATTGTGCGGCGGTCCATCTTCGCCGATCAAAGTGTAGACCGGACTCAGATGCTCGGTCTGCACGATCTCCTGCAGCTGGGTCTTGTAATCCTGCTCTGTATGGACTTCGATCTCCTCAAGGCGCGAGAGGATCTCCCTTTCGATAAAACGAAAAGCCGCCTCATACCCTCCGTCCAGATATAGCGCACCGATCAGCGCTTCGACGAAGTCGGACAGGATGGAGTCCCTCTGACGTCCGCCGTTCTTATCCTCACCGCGGCTCAGATTCAGATACGGCCCGAGATCAAGAGTTCGTGCCACATAGGCAAGAGAGGGTTCGCAGACGATCTGGGCGCGCCTCCGCGACAGATCCCCTTCCTGCCCTTTCATGGTATGGTACAGCATGTTGGAGACCGCAAGTTCCAGGACTGCGTCTCCCAAAAATTCGATCCGTTCATTATAAAACTCAGTGTCCGCAAGATACTCATGCGCATACGAACTGTGTGTCATCGCCAGGCGAAGCAGGTTCGTATCCGTAAAAGTATATTGCAGGATCGACTGCAGACGGGTCAGTTTCCTGGTTTCATCCATAGTTTTATTCTTCCTCTTTCATGAAAAAGAAGGCGAAGCAACGCATGCGGTCCGCCTTTCTTTACTTCTTTACACATAATCCCGGACGATCTGCATCAGATCTCCGATGGTGGAAACATGCTCTGTTTCGTCCGTATCCAGTTCGATCTTGTACTCTTCTTCCATAGCGACAAAGATCTGAAAAAGATCTACGGAGTCCGCACCAAGATCCTCCCGAAGCTTTTTTTCTTCCTGGATCTCGTCGCGATCTATTCCTAGAGCATCCTCCAGGATCTCATATAAAGCCTGAAAATCCTCCATATACAGCCTCTCCTTTTCTGTTCGTTACGCCCGGATCTCCTGTTCGATCTGGTCGTTGACGCCTGAGGCGATAAAGCGGCTGCACTGCTTGATAGCATTCTTGATCGCCCGCGCATCGGAATTGCCATGCGCTTTGATGACGGCGCCTTTGACGCCCAGCAGCGGTGTACCGCCGACAGAAGAAGGATCCAGGCTGTTTTTGAGGCCTTTCAATACCTTTTTCATCAACAATGCACCGATCTTCGCTTTAAGGGACGCGGAAACACCTGCTTTCAACTGGTTCATGATGAATTTGGCCGTGCCTTCGACAGACTTCAGGAACACATTCCCGGCGAAAGCGTCGCAGACCACGATATCGCTGCCGCCCAGCATGACATCACGCGCCTCGATGTTGCCGGCGAAATGGATCTTGTCATCTGCCTTCAGCAGATCGTAGACTTCCTTGGCAAGTTCATTGCCCTTGCCCTCTTCCACACCCACGTTCAGCAGCGAAACTTTTGGTTCCGCTACACCGTACATGGAACGATAGTAAATAGAGGCCATATGCGCGAACTGCACAAGATAGGAGGCCTTGGCATCCATATTCGCACCCATATCCAGCATGACCGTGGGCGGATTGCCCGTCGGCAGCGGCAGAGTCAGCGCAGGACGCTGCACTCCTTTGATACGGCCGACGATCAAAGTGCCGCCGGAAAGCACGGCGCCTGTGTTGCCGGCTGAGACCATGCCATCCGCTTCCTTGCCGCGCACCATCTGGAACGCAAGGCCTAAAGAAGAATCCCGTTTGGCGCGCACTGCTTCCGCGGGAGAATGCTCATCATTGGCAATGACCTCGTCGGTATGGACGATTGAAAGACGCGTCTCATCCCAAGTGCGTCCGGCCTTTTTCCGCTCCTCGAGCAGCTGTTTCAGGACCGGTTCCGGTCCGGTCAGGATCAAAGACAAATCCTGATCCTCGGCAAGAGCCATCACGGCGCCTTCCACATTGCAGCGCGGCGCTTCATCACCGCCCATAGCATCCAGCACGATCTTATATGCAGCCATTTTCTTCCTCCGGTGCTCCTAAAGAATATCTTGTATCACTATACTCGTCTTCAGGGTAATAATCAAGCAGTTTTTCTTTTCTTGTCTTCGTAGTAATCCAATGCCGTCCTCAGATAATTGAACAATCCGCCCTCCGGCGGGTTGATGCGGTACCGCTCTTCAAAGGCTTCCCGCGGGATAGAATGGACCTTCATGGTGTCGCTGTGTTCAAAGTACCGACACAGTGTTTCCAGCGGCAGCAGATAGTATACATCTTCCGTCGTGAAGTGGACCAGCAGGAAAGCGATGCCGCCCTGGCGGTCGAATTCTTTCATGAACCGCACCTGATGCTCATGGATATTGCTGAACGGCAGACTTTTCCGTCCTGTTTCTTTTGCGTCGAAGCAGATCGGGATCCCATCCATGACACCAATATAATCGACCGTACTTTTCTGCTCAAAGTACGCGAGCTTGATCGTCCGCTTGACCGTATCGAACTCGACCGGCTTGATCGGCGTAGGGATCTTCTGGATCAAGGCAATGCCCCGCTTCTCGTACTGCTCATTGGTAAGGTTGATCAGTTCCTCAAATACGCTGCCGCGCAGACCTCGGCTGTTCCAATACCCCATATCACTGCCCTCTGCTTTCCGTGACCATATACAGATCCTCGATACCGCGGAACACATGATGCTGGGACGGTGTAAGATGGCCATAGATCCCCGCGCCGGTCATGGTTGCCTGTTTCTTAAAAAACAAGCAATAGTACGGCAGATCCTCAGCCAGCTGATCACCCACAGAGACAAAGCCTTGATGGACGTCCTGCGCCTCCGTTTTTGAACTGATCTGGCTGATCCGATCGGACATGTTGCTGCTGACGTAACCCGGATAGTTCTGATCCGAGATCAGCATCTCTGCCAGTTCTATGTCTGAATCCACGTTCCTCTGTTCAAGCGCGAGCTCATAATTTCGATCGATCAGATCCTGAAGATAATCCACTCGATTTTTAGGTCGGATGTCCAGGATGAGGCCTTGTTCCGTCATCTCCGCACGCATTTCCTCAGCAATGTGGGTCTGCAGTGCATCTTCACTGTCGATCAGGATCGTAAACCTGTGCTGTTCCGTCATATCCAGCAGTTCGGCGACTTTTTCCGAACTCTGTCCATAGCGGGATGGGTTGGTCGGTCCATACCAGCGGACCGGTGAGATCGGCACTTCAGTGACGTCACCTTTGTCCACGAGCGTAGACCGCAGGATCCGCTGCGCATCGATGGCGTACGCCACTGCTTTGCGCTGATCCCGTTCCCGGATCTCATTGAGATTGAATGCGATCGCTTCCAGTTCCGACGTTGAAAACGTATGCAGCGTGAAATCCCCATTGTTCATATAAGTGCTCCAGGGGATGTCCGGACTGTAGACCAGATTCGTGATCCCCCGATCGAAGGAATCCATACGGACTTCGCTGCGGGTCAGCATGATCTCCGCATCTGTGATATATGGGTGCTTTCCAAAATACTCGGGGTTCTCGGTCAGAACGAACCGCTCCATGCGTTCGTAGGAAACTACTTTATACGGACCGGAGCCCATGGGCTCGGTCGCATGTGTGGCATTGCTGTAATAATCAGAGGAAATGACCGGAAAATACAGGCGGTTCAGGTTCAGCGGCGAACTTCTGGTAAAGTAGACGGTCAGATGCTCATCATCTTTGACCGCGGAACCGGACACGTACTTCACACAGTCACGGAATGAAGATTCTTCATAACGCAGCAGGACCGAGATCGAATAATCCACATCCCACGCAGTGATCTTTTTTCCATTCGACCACTTTGCGTTGGGATTGATCGTCAGTTCCGCTTCACGGTTATCCGCCGACATAGACCACTCCGTCGCGATGGAAGGCTGTATCGTTCCTGTTTCGTCGATCTCCAGCAAAGGGCTGTACAGCAGGAAAAAGGCCTGCGCCGCATAATCGTCGGTCACCAGGAGCGGGTTGTACACGTCCATCATGACCATAGAGACGATCAGTTTACCGCCTTTTGCGGGTATGGCCGGTGATTCCTCCGTTTCGGAACTATCGTCCTCCACGTAAGGATCCTGTGGGACTTCGCTCTCTTCTTCGGAAGTCTCGCCGCGGCGCTTCGCCTGCTGCTTTTCGATCAGCTTGCAGCCGGTCAGCAGTGAAAGGATGAGCAGAAAGACCAGTCCCTGCTTCATCATGCTTCGAATTCTTTTTTTCATATAGTATCTGTATACCTTTTCCAAAGGATCTTGCACTGTTCTCTCAGGAAGGCTTCTGTTCCACTGCCGTCCAGATAGATGTCTGCAGCTTCCCGGTATTTTTCTTCCGGCCATTGACTATTGACGCGCGTCCTGGCTTCTTCCAAAGTCAAGCCGTTGCGCTGCATGATGCGGCGGATCCGTGTACGTTTGTCGCAGCCGACGGCCCAGATCTCATCGACCATCGTCTTGAGCTCCGATTGCAGGAGGCCGTACGCCTCGATGATCATGAACGGCGCTTCCTCATCAGACGCAAGGAAGGCATCGATCTGCTGTCGGATCTCCCGGCAGATGACAGGATGGGTGATGCTGTTGAGCATCTCCGTATGCACTTCGTCGACGAATGCAGCCTCCGCCAGCGCTTTTCGCACAACGGCGCCGTCTTTGAGGATCTGAGGACCAAATGCTTCTGTCAGTGCCTGAACGACCTCCGACCGGGTCAGGATCTCATGACCTACCTTGTCGGCATCGATCACCGGGATGCCCGCCGCATCCTTGAAAAACGCAGCGGCCGTACTTTTGCCCGAGGCCATGGTCCCTGTCAGACCGATGATCTTTTTATTTTGCTTCATACCAGTTTTCTCCCGTATGGACATCGATCTCAAGCGGGACCCGAAGATCCGCCGCGCCTTGCATCTCTTCCTCGAGGATGCGGTAGATCTGCTCTTTTTCCGGCCGATAGACTTCCATCAGCAGCTCATCATGCACCTGTACGATGAGACGGCTCTTCAGGCCTTCTCTGCGGATCCGTTCGTAAACGCGGATCATCGCGATCTTGATGATATCAGCAGCACTGCCTTGTATAGGCATGTTCTTGGCTACACGTTCGCCAAAGGCACGCATGTTGAAATTGGAGGATTTGAGTTCGTCGATCGGACGTTTACGGCCAAAGATGGTCACGCCGTATCCGTTCTCTTTTGCCATGGCCACGCAGTCGTTGAGGAAACCACGGACCCGTGGATACTGTGCGAAATAACGGTTGATGTAGTCTGCCGCTTCCTTCTGCGAAATATGCAGATCATCGCTCAATGAGAACGCACTGATCCCGTACACGATACCGAAGCTGACCGCCTTTGCAGCGCTGCGCTGCGACGGTGTGATCATTTCCGGGGGCATACCGAAGACCTGTGAGGCCGTCATCGTATGGATGTCCTGTCCCTCCTGATACGCGGCGATCATCTTTTCATCTGCTGACATATGTGCCAGGAGGCGCAATTCGATCTGCGAATAGTCCGCGTCCATAAAGAAATGATCCGCGTCTTTCGGTACGAAAGCTTTGCGCAGCTGCCGTCCCAGTTCCATGCGGATGGGGATGTTCTGC
>JAFVHC010000355.1 GCA_017474705.1 Bacillota bacterium | reverse complement strand
GGCATCACCTCCTTCTGGGACCGCCTGTGGCTCAGGACGAGCGGCTGCGTCTGTCTTCTCGCCGTTTCGATCGTCTATCACGGAATCTACAACATGCTGGTGCTGCAGGAGGGCTTTGCGGCGATCATCGGCTATGTGATCCCGCTGCTGTCCGCCCTCGTCAGCATGATCAAGATGCCGGTCGTCAGAGAGTAAACACAGATTCAAAGACCGAAAAGGTCTTTTTTTCATGCCTTTTGAACACTTTTTTATTTTTTCAGGGGAATTCCGGCCTTTTACGTATCTCTGTATATGAAAGGACATTGTTGTTTCCGAAAGAAGGGGTCATTCACATGAGAACAGATGAAGAAAGGATCG
Organism: Bacillota bacterium; assembly: GCA_017474705.1. GTDB lineage: Bacteria > Bacillota > Clostridia > Lachnospirales > Bianqueaceae > RUG159. Next base: position 2,258 of record JAFVHC010000355.1, on the reverse strand, counting down.
CCATCCTTCACAAGAGAGCGGAAAAGCTGGAAGCACAGAAAAAGATGCGCCTCTGGGGAAGCGCCTCAGGTGGACTGCTGATTTTGCTGCTGGCAGTGATCGTAATGATCGATGTGCCGCTTCAGTCGATCCTTGACGGAAGCATGGCCGGTTCTTCGCTGCTGGGAGAAAGTGCCGGAGGCTATGTGCTGGTGGCGGTGGTTTCCTTTGCAGCGGCGGTATGTATCACGGTTTACTGTTTGCGGAAACGCAGATAATTCTAAAGGGGGGTCAAGATGAGTAAACGACACGATTTATTGAAGAAGATCCTGATGATCATGACGGTTCTGTTCATGGTCGTCGCTTTAATTCCGGCATCGGCAGGACAGACCCTGTTTGCCGAGGAGGAAGAAAACGAAGAAGAGGAAAAGGTTCCCGATCTCTATAAGACAATGACGGGTATGGCGGATAACACGCCATCCGACTGGAGTTCAGACAAGGATCCGTACGGATACGGACTGAACAAAGCCTTTTTCATGAATACGCAGCAGGAGCTGCTGACTTATCAGTACAACGGACATTCAGATAAGACCGTCGAATCCTATGATATCTTGAAGTCCGAAAACGACGAGTATCCTCTTAACGGATACAAGTCCATGGAAAAGTACAACATCGACAAAAGCCACACCCTGAGCTATGCCCGTACGGTCGCCTTTGACCCGAGCGGATCGGGACGCAAGGATCATATCGCCGTCATCGGTGTCTATGCCGATGATTATATGAACGATAATACAAAGGCGCACATCTATGTCTATGTCATAAACAAGGACAACGTTTGCAGTGCCATGCTGGACCTGGGCAAGGCATCCTGGATGTCAGACTCGCACGGTTCCCTGAACAACGACTACATGTGGGATTTCAACGCCATGAACTTCATGCAGATCACGGCAGGCGACTATGACGGAGATGGCAGAGATTCTCTGGTCGTCTGGGCCTGCGGCAGTGAGCCGCTTCTGAAGGAGGTCTATGTCAACTCGCACAACGGAAGCATCAGGCTGACGCTTGGCGATGACAACGGCTATGAAGCCGTACCGAACGATGACAGCTGGGATAAGTACGATATAAAGAACGGAAAATATGTCTATAAAGAGGACGCATAAGGTCTTACCCATTATCTGTATTACGATACACCGGACCAGGACGTGGACAACCGTCTGCATGTCGCACTGGGCAGCGGCGATTTTAACGGCGATGGCATCGACGACCTCGCGGTTTTAAGCTATGTTGGCCGCGTCGTGCTGGGTCAGCAGGGAAAATGGGGGCCTTACTATACCCCGATGTATTCGGTCAGCTACGGCATTAAAGACAACAAGGACGACATCACAGCCGGCAAAAATGCCGACAAGAACATCGCGGTCGTAGACACCTCCAGCGGCAGCTCTCATATCGCTCCGATGGCTGCGGGCTTGGCGACCGGCGATATCGACGGTGACGGCAGAGATGAGGTCATCATTTCGGGTATCAAACACGAAGTCGCAGGAAGCTACTGGACCAACGACGGCAAAAGAAAGGCTGTCATAAACAACACAACGACAAGAAACGCCTATGCAGAAGTAGATAAGAAGACCCTGGTCACGGCCATTTATCGGGGCGATGATCTCCTGATGTTTGACAAGAACACCGGCGCCAACAGCTGGACACATGGCGGCGACGGCGCCAGCGGCGGTTATTTCACCGATTGGGGAAACGCCACAACAGCTGACCAGTCCCTGCAGCAGATCGGTGTGGAGACGATCGCGTTCAACGGCAAAGGAAATCCGGAGACGCTGTTCATCAGCGGAGACCTCTTCAGCTACAACAACGGAAAGATCACGCGCATCTATCAGCCGGAATTCTTCCAGGAAGTTGACAGCGGAACAGGAACCGACGAGTCCCTGGGGACCAAAGAAACATATATCCGTTCCATGGCTGTCGGCAACTTCGACGGAAACGACGAAGGACACGAACAGATCGTCTATGTCACAGGAGAGGCCGTAAGTGCAGGAACCGATGCTTCTCAGGTCGTCTATTCGCTGGGCATGATCGGCGGCATTTACGAAGATGAAGACGGAAATCCGCAGCCGCAGGCAATGAACTATTATTCCACCAAACAGGACGCGATGGAAGACGCTGACCATTACTATCCGAAGGCAAGCGGTACCCAATGTACGATCAGCAGCTGTCTGAACTATGACGTCTGCGCCTGGGACAACGACTCCGACGGCCTGCATGCGAAATAT
>JAFVHC010000354.1 GCA_017474705.1 Bacillota bacterium | reverse complement strand
CCCAGTTCTTTAAGTGAAGCTCCTATAAAATGCAGGCATTCCGGGAGCACCGTCTCATCCTGTGCCGGGAATGTCTGCTTTTTATTCATAAACCTGATCATTGTCACATGATCCTTTCCCCTGTGATAGCTCCAGTATACTTCGGTTCTTTCAATTGTCAATCCTGTCCCGTTCTTGATGTTCCCTGCGGATTCTATCCGAATATCGTGCCAGAACATTGCATAACTTTTCTCCTTGTTTTATAATATTGTCTAAACTATGCAGTTTATTTACCATTCTATAAAGGGGATAGATCCCATGCAGAAAACGCATAACAAACGTTTTACCGAGGCCACCTGGCGCATCATGGAGCAACTGCTCGAGGTCGAGAACCTGGACGACGCCTTGTCCGGCAGTCTGGAGATCATCGTTCGAACGCTCGACTCCGAAGCCGGCGCCATCTGGTATCTGGATCCAAGGACCGAGCGCCTGCACCCGGTCTTCCACATCGGCCCGGCCGATATTTCCAACATCAGTATCGAAAACGGTTTTGGCATTGAAGGCCTTGTCACCAAGGCAGGAAGATCCATCATGATCGAGGATGCCGCCACCGATCCACGGTTCGAGGGCACCGTCTTCGACGACCAGGGTCTCACCACCGTCAGTATGATCTGCGTCCCGCTGAGCAATACGCGCGAGACCATCGGCTGCGTCCAGATCATCAATAAAAAGGATGGGGCGCATTACGATGAGGAAGAACTCGAACTCTGCGAGCATATGGCGTCGCTGGCGGCCATCACCATCGATGAGAAGGGCCTCATCGTCGACCTGGGCGAGAAGAAGAACGTCCTGCTCTCTCTCAAAGACGTGATCAAGGAATTCCCGTCGGGCGACGGGATCTCCCGCGTGCTCAAAGGCATCAACCTGGACATCTTCGAGAACGAATTCGTCGTGATCCTTGGCGAATCCGGCTGCGGTAAGTCCACCATGATGAATATCATCGGCGGGATGGATTTCCTGACTTCCGGAACGCTGACCATCGAAGGGAAGGACTTCTCCCACCCAACGGACGCCGAGCTGACGGCGTACCGCAGAAAATACGTCGGCTTCATCTTCCAGGCCTACAATCTCATGCCGAATCTGACCGCACTGGAAAACGTGCAGTTCATCGCTGAGATCGTGCAAGATCCGATGCCGGCCGAGGAGGCTTTGGAAAAGGTAGGTCTGCTGGAGAAAGGCAATCGTTATCCCGGGCAGCTCTCCGGCGGACAGCAGCAGCGCATCTCCATCGCACGGGCGCTGGTCAAGAATCCGCGGCTCATCCTGGCGGATGAACCTACGGCGGCGTTGGATTTCACCACCAGTCAGGAAGTACTCCGGGTCATCGAGGATATCGTCAAGACCCGCGGCACCACGGTGCTGATGGTCACGCACAACCCGGAGATCGGTAAGATGGCCGATCGCATCATCAAACTGCAAAACGGCCGTATCGCCAGTATCAAACGCAACGTCCATCCTCTGCACGCAGACGATCTGTCCTGGTAACCATGAAACGAACACAATTCAAAGATGCAGCCCGCAACATCCGTAAGCAATGGGTCTCGTGGCTGTCTGTAATCATCATCGCGACGCTGGCTGTTTCCGCCTATCTGGGCATCCGTTTTTCCGCGGATGCTCTGCGAAGCAGTGCCAACGGCTTCTACGAAGATGCCAGCTTCCGCGACGTGGAGATCATAAGCACACTGCTCTTCAATGAAGCGGATCTCGAAGCACTGCGGGGCAGCCAAGGCGTGCAGGAAGTCGTCGGTCTTCGATCCCTGGATACATCGATCATCAAGGGCAGTTCGGAACAGTCAGTGACCATCGTCTCCCTCAGCGAGACCGTCAACCGACCCAGCCTGACCAGCGGTTCCTTTCCCGAAGCCCCGGATCAGTGTCTGGTCGAGTCGGACATCGCCGACGCCCTGTCCCTGTCAGTTGGAGATACGATCCAGGTGCCATCTTCCGACTATCTGGCACAGACTTCCTTCACCCTCACCGGCATCGTTACACATCCGGACCATATCGCCACTTCCGAAGACGTGCCCGGCAACCGCTATGTCCTTGTGCCCATGGAGGCATTCTCCGCCGAGGCCTTCGACAACTGCTATACGTCCGCCGAGATCCTCTTCGAGAAACCGCAGGACAGCGACCGTTTTTCTAAAGACTATTTCGATCTGATCACGCCTTACCAGGCATCCCTGGAAGCCCTCGGTGAAACGCAGGTACTGGTCCGCCGTCAGGAACTGGTGGACCGGGCGCAGGAAACGATCGACGAAAACCAGGAAAAACTGGACGAGGCGGAAACAGAATTGCAGGATGCACGGGCAGAGTTGGATGAGACCCATGAACTCCTGGAAGAAAAAAAGCCGCAGCTGGAAGACGCCGCTCTGACACTGCAGGAAAAAAAGGCAGAACTGGACGCGGCCAAAGAAGAACTGGACGACGCCAAAAAAGAACTGGATGCCGCTGCCGAAGAGCTTGAGGAAGCCTCCCAGGAACTGGAAAGCGCTCGTACGCAGCTGGACAATGCAGCAGGCGAGCTCTCCTCTGCCAGGACCCAGCTGTCGCAAGGCTACGAGCAAATGCTCGATGGACGCGAAAAACTCCAAAATTACATCGACTCCCAGCTAAAAACCATGTTCCCGGTCAATACGCCTAAGATCAAATGGGCGAAAAGCCGTTCTTATGACATCGACAGTCCCAACCTGACGATGCGCTGGGTCCCGATGACAAGGAGCGATTCCATCGATCTGACCTGGAATATCAAAGGCCAGGTCAAAGATATCCTGATCTCTTATGCGTTGGACAACGGCATCTCCAAAAAGGAGATCAAACTTTATGAGCCGTTGATCGACAGCATCATGGCCGATTACAGCACGTCCAAATTCGAGCAGCAATGTGAACAGTGGCAGGTCAGCCATGACGCCTATATCTCCAACCGCGGACAATACTATGCCGGACTCAGCGAATTTAATACCAAAGAAGCCGAATATCAAGCCGGTGTGGAAGAGTATGAAGCCGGTCTGGAATCATATGAAGCCGGCGAGAAAGACTATAAAAAGGCCAAAAAGCAATATAAAAAGAAAAAAGCAGAGTACGAACAGGCTGTGGAAGACCTGGCAGCTGCGGAAACAGAACTGGAAGAAAAGGAAGCCGAGTATGATGAT
>JAFVHC010000353.1 GCA_017474705.1 Bacillota bacterium | reverse complement strand
TTTACATTCATTAGCATTTTCATGTATGGTTCGTGATGTGGTTCACGAATTCGAAAGGTGATGCACCCAGCAAGGAAAACTTCAGCATCTTCCCTTCATAGACCGTGTTTCCGTTTTCGTCTTCCAGATAAAACGCCTGTTTGACCGTTTTCAAAACAGGTTTCAGCATGTACTTAGTTGCCATTGCCCCACTCCTCTTCCTGTTCTTTCATTCTTTTATACCTTTTGACAGCATTGGCGGCGCTTAAGATACCGCCCACAAGCATCGCGAGCCCGGCCGCGATGATGATCAGCGGAATGACGAGGCTCTTGGTCTGCGTGATATTACGCGGGTCCTCCGGATCGTAATAGATCGTCATCGTTTTGCCTTCTTTATACTTCGGCAGGCCGTTAAGCTCCGATTCATACGATTTGCCATCGACCGTGTACTGCACCGTGATCACGTATGTCGCTTCGACAACGTTTCCATCACCGTCAGTATAAGAGTCCTGCTCCAGTTCTACCTTCGTGACAGTCGATTCCGTTTGCACATAATTCTGATTCTGTTTGCTTGCAGTGAAAAAGATGAGACCGAAAACGATCACGATGATGCCTCCGGGGATCAGAAATCTTGCCAGTCGGGATTCGCGAAGAATCGTCACGATCTTGTTCATTGATGACACCTTCTTTCAAACGTTATTTGATCTTATATATATTATATCCAAACATCCGGATATTTCAAGAAAATAGCAGGAAACGCATCAGCGTTTCCTGCCCGTTTGGATCAAACTTGTTCGTATACCTTTTCTGCCGGCTTGCCGGTGTACAGCTGATAATAACGGCCCTTTTCATCCAGCAGCTGCTGGTGCGTGCCGCGCTCGATGATGCGGCCTTTTTCCAGGACCATGATGCAGTCAGAATTCATAACGGTGGACAGTCGGTGCGCGATGACGAATGTCGTGCGACCGGCCATCAGCTTGTCCATACCTTCCTGGACCAGTTTCTCCGTATGGGTATCGATGGAGGACGTTGCTTCGTCCAGGATCAGGACCGGCGGATCAGCGATCGCCGCTCGGGCGATGGCCAAGAGCTGCCGCTGACCTTGTGACAGGTTGCCTCCGTCACCCTTCAGCATGGTGTTGTACCCCTTCGGCAGACGGCGGATGAAGCCATCGGCATTGGCCAGTTTTGCCGCCGCCCGGACTTCATCGTCTGTAGCATCCAGTTTGGAATAGCGGATATTGTCCGCGACCGTACCTGTAAAGAGGTGCGTCTCCTGCAGAACGATGCCTAAGCTTCGGCGCAGGTCGCTCTTCTTGATCTTGTTCACGTTGATACCGTCGTAACGGATCTTGCCATCCTGGATATCATAGAATCGGTTGATCAGGTTGGTGATGGTCGTCTTGCCGGCGCCGGTGGAACCGACGAAGGCGATCTTCTGACCAGGTTCCGCGAACAGGCTGACATTGTGCAGGACCATCTTGTCCTCCACATAACCGAAGTCCACATCATCCATGACCACGTTGCCCTGCAGTTCGACCAGCGTGGTGGTGCCGTCCGCCTTATGCGGATGTTTCCAAGCCCACAGGCCGGTATGCTCGGTCGTCTCGCTCAAGGTACCATCGATATTGCGCTTCGCGTTGACCAAAGTGACATATCCATCATCGACTTCCGGTTTTTCATCGATCAGGTTGAAGATACGTTCTGCACCGGCCAGTGCCATAACGATGGAATTGAACTGCATGGACAGCTGACTGATGGGCATGTTGAAGCTGCGGTTGAAGGTCAGGAAAGAGACCAGCGCACCCAGCGTCAGGCCGCCGATGCCATTGATCGCCAGGATCGCGCCGACGATGGCGCACAGCACGTAACTGACAGTGCCCAGCTGGCCATTGATCGGACCCAGGATGTTGGCAAAGCGGTTCGCCTTATTGGCGGAATCGAACAATTCGTCGTTGATGCGGTTGAAGGTCTCGATGTTTTCTTCCTCATGGTTGAACACTTTGACGACCTTCTGGCCTTCCATCATCTCCTCGATGAAGGCATTGACGATACCCAGGTTCTTCTGCTGTGCCAGGAAATACCGTCCGGTCAGGCTTCCGACCTTACCGGTGGTGAACGTCATGACCGCGACCATGACCAGGGTCAGCAGGGTCAGCGGGATGGACAGGGTGATCATACTGATAAAGACCGTCACGACCGTGAAGCCGGACTGGAACAGCGAGATGATGCTCTGGCTGATCAGCTGGCGCAGCGTATCGATATCATTCGTGTACATGGACATGATATCGCCATGTTTATGGGTGTCGAAATATTTGATCGGCAGGCTTTGCATGTGGTCGAACATCTCGATACGGATGTTGCGCATCGTACCTTGTGTAACGTTGACCATGATGCGGGCCTGGACCCAGTTGGCTAAGGCGCCGGCCAGATAGAAGATCGCTACCCGGCCGATCGCGCCGGCCAATGGCCCGAAATCCGGATTCTCCTGACCGATCATCGGCAGGATGTAGGAATCGATCAAAGTACGGGTGAACAGTGTGCCTTGAACGCTGGCAAGCACGCTCACCACGATGCAGATCAATACGATGACGAAGTGGAATTTGTAATCCCGGAATACGAATTTCAGCGTGCGTCCCAACAGTTTAAACGGATGTTCTACTTTCTTTCCGGGGATCCTTGCTCCCCGCGGTGCTCCCGGTCCCGGCATTACAGTTCACCTCCCTTCTCGTCGAAGTCGCCCGACCCTTGTGTCTGGGCCTGGACGATGGATCTATAGATCTCATTGGTTTCTACTAATTCATCATGCGATGCAAAACCATCGACCCGACCTTCTCTCAGGACCAGGATCTTGTCCGCATGCTGGATACTGGAGATACGCTGTGAAATGATGATCTTGGTCGTATCCGGAATCTCCTCCGCAAAAGCTTTGCGGATGCGGGCATCCGTCGCGGTATCGACCGCGCTGGTGGAATCATCCAGGATCAGGATCTTCGGATTCTTCAGCAGCGCACGAGCGATACATAGACGCTGTTTCTGTCCGCCGGATACGTTGCTGCCGCCCTGTTCGATCTTGGTGTTATATCCCTCGGGCAGGCTCTCGATGAAGTCATCGATACAGGCCAGCTTCGCGGCTCTGCGGCACTCTTCCTCCGTGGCGTTCTTGTTGCCCCAGCGCAGGTTGTCATAGATGGTCCCGGTGAACAGGACGTTCTTCTGCAGCACGACGGAAACATTGTCACGCAAGGTGACCAAATCGTACTTGCGAACATCATTGCCGCCCACCTTCAAAGTACCGGCTGTGACATCATACAGGCGGCTGATCAGGTTGACCAGAGAGGATTTCGCAGAACCCGTCGCATCAATGATACCGATGGTCTCACCGGATTTGATGTGCAGGTCGATATCCTTCAGCACCGACTCACGCGCGTCTTTGCTGTAAGAGAAATCCACGTCCTCGAAATCGATGGACCCATCCGGCACTTCCATGATCGGGTTTTCCGGATTGGTCAGATCGCTCTTCTGCTCCAGTACTTCGCAGATACGTTTGGCGCTGGCCGCGGACATGGTCATCATGACGAACATCATGGACAGCATCATCAGGTTCATGAGGATGGCCATGCAGTAGGACAAAAGACTGGTCATCTCACCGGTGGTCAGGTCACCCCGGATGATGAACTTCGCGCCGAACCAGCTGATCAGGATGATGCAGGAGTACACGGTGAGGTTCATGACCGGGCCGTTCAATGTCAGCAGGCTTTCTGCCTTGGTGAACATGGTATAGATGTTACCGGCGGCTTTTCTGAACTTCTGCCGCTCATAGTC
>JAFVHC010000352.1 GCA_017474705.1 Bacillota bacterium | reverse complement strand
TGCTGCGCGCCGCGCTGCAGGCAGCAGACACAGGACAGGCAGAGGCAGCACGGACACTGGGCTTTTCCGCCAGAGATACATTCCGCCTGATTACACTGCCGCAGATCCTGCACATTGCCAGACCGGTGTATCAGTCCACGATTGTGAACCTCATCCAGTGGACCAGCGTGGTTGGCTACGTGACCATCACGGATCTGACCCGTGTAATCAACAATACTGCGTCCCGCACGATGCAGCCGTTGCTGACCATCATCATCGGCATGCTGATCTATCTCGCACTGTCCTATCTGGTTTTTGGGATCTTCTGGCTGATGGACAGACGGAAGAAGGGTGGTGAAGCGGCATGAGCCTGATTGAAGTCAGAGGATTGAAAAAATCCTTCGGGACATTGGATGTTCTGCAAGGCATCGATCTTACAGTAGAAAAGGGAGAACGCATTGCCATCCTCGGCAGCAGCGGCTGCGGGAAGAGCGTGTTTCTGCGATCGCTGATGCTGCTGGAAAATCCTGATGCCGGAAAGATCCTGATCGATGGACGCGACATCACCGCAAAGGGTGCAAACGTGGATGAGATCCGCCGCAGCATGGGCATGGTGTTCCAGAAGTTCCATCTGTTTTCCGAGATGGACGTCATGGACAACCTGTGCCTTGCGCCGGTGCACCTGAAAGGGATGAAACGCGAGGAAGCAGAGCGAAAGGCCATGGAGCTGCTCGGCCAGGTTGGCTTGGTCGACCGCGCTCTCGCCTGGCCGACGAAACTCTCGGGCGGACAGCAGCAGCGCATAGCCATCTGCCGCTGCCTGATGATGGAGCCGAAAGTGCTGCTGTTTGACGAACCGACCTCCGCCCTGGACCCCACCATGGTGGGCGAGGTGCTGGCCGTGATCCGCATGCTGGCCAAGCGGGATCTGAGCATGCTGATCGTGACCCACGAGATGAACTTCGCCCGCGAGGTGGCCAGCCGCGTGCTGTTCTTCGCCGACGGCGGCATCTACGAACAGGGCACGCCCGCGGAGATCTTCGACGCGCCGAAGCGGGAAAAGACGATTTCCTTTATCAACAAGATCAAGTACTTTACCTACGAGATCACCCGCCGCGACTTCGACCTGATGCAGATGCAGGGCGGCATCCAGAACTTCGGGGAAAAGTACGGCCTGGACCAGAAGCACACTTACCGGCTGCAAATCTGCTGTGAGGAACTGATCTACGAGCTGCTGGACCGCTGCTACCCCAATCGGGACGATGTGGACCTGAAGCTGACGGTCACCCACGCGGAAGCCGACGGCACGACGAAGATCGACATCGACTGCGGCGGCGCGGCCTACAACCCCTTCGAGCAGGCGGAGGAGGACGTCCTTAGCGTGACGATCCTGAAGAACATGTCGAAACGGCTGGAGTACCGGTGGGAAAACGACCGCAACATCATCGACATTGCCCTGTAATTCCCAAGGCAAAGGAAAACGCCTGGCGGCATTTCCAGATATTATGAGGAGGTATTTCTATGAAGAAGTTCATAACTCTGACCCTGGCGCTGATGCTTGCGCTGACCGTGTTCTCACTTTCAACGATCGCAGAGGTTCAGAAATACGGCGACATTGGCAGGTTGTCCAAGCTGAACATTACCGAAGATGAATTGAATGATGTGCTCAAGGATATTATGGCTAGCGGCCCATGCAACAAATATGTGTTCTACGATACGATGACCGATATGATCATGGCGCTGCTCAGAGGCGATATCGTCGTGCTGGAAACAGATCGGAATACTGTTAGATATATCGCGTCCAGAAACGATAATATCTTAGAGAAGCCGCCGTACCACAATCCCAATATGCTGCTCTTCGCCATGCTCCTGCGGGAGGATGATGTCGACCTGCGGGATCAGCTTTCCGCGTGCATCGCCGAGATGAACGAGGATGGTACCATCGACGCGATGAAGCAGACCTACATCGAGGACGTTATCACGGGTGAAGACCCTGAACCCGTTGAAGTTCAGGAATTTCCGGGCGCAAGGGCGATCCGGGTGGCTGTGACGGGAGACCGCCCGCCCATGGATTATGTTTCCGCCGGCGGCGAACCGCTGGGCTTCAATACAGCGCTGATCGCTGAAATCGCAAAGCGACTGGAGGTGAACATCGAGATGGTCAACGTGACCTGCGGGGCCAGGGGTATCGCGCTTGCGACCGGCGTCTGCGACATCGTCTTCTGGATGGAAATTGGGGATTTCGAGAACTGGGAAGGCGCAGCTTTCGAGGATCAACCCGAAAACACCGTTGTGACCGAGCCCTACATGTCCGTTTCTCTGTGGCAGGCGGTGCTCGCAGACTCTCCTCTGCTGGATATCGAGCCCCTCTGGAACGCTGAGCAGTAAGCTCTGCAACAGGCGCAATGACACAAAGGTGTCGTTTATCGATGGCAGTGAAATAAAGGAGCAATTCTCCTGAAAAGGATCCCGTGTCGGCGGTTTCTCTGAAGGCCAGCATAATGTTCCATCTAACATCTGATTTTTATTCTGCGTCGAGGAATACTGTTATGGTCAGAATACAAGACGGGATTGCTTTTAGACCAGTTTGTAGTAATCTACTCAGTGGGTAGTAAAGCAGAACCAAGTCAGGCGGTGCAGGCCAGCTACGCTATGGAAAATGCCCCGCCTGTCCCAACAGCAGGTTGAAGCGTATATCGCCGAGTGGAGTGGCAGACCAGTATCCATTGACGTACCAGAAAAAGCCACCACCGGTAAACCCTGGGAAAAAGGTGCAGCGTTTCACCCGGAAGATGTCGATGGCATTCTGCTCATCACCCTGGCAGACGGCACC
>JAFVHC010000351.1 GCA_017474705.1 Bacillota bacterium | reverse complement strand
TCCGGCTCATGGGTGATCATGACGACGGTCACGCCTTGCTCGTTGAGTGTCTGGAACAGACTCATGACCTGCTCGCCGGATGCGGTATCCAGGGCACCGGTCGGCTCGTCGGCCAACAGCAGCGCCGGCTGGAGGATCATGGCGCGGGCGATGGCCACACGCTGTTTCTGCCCGCCGGAAAGCTGCGTCGGTTTGAAATGGATGCGGTCGCCCAGGCCGACCTGTTCCAAAGCTTCTTTGGCACGCCGCATGCGTTCGCGTTTGCGCACGCCGGCATAGAGCATGGGCAAAGCCACGTTCTCCAGGGCTGATTCGCGCGGCAGAAGATTGAAATTCTGGAAAACAAAGCCGATGGTGCGGTTGCGCAGTTTGGACAGTTTGGCGTCGCTCAGTCCGCTGACGTCTGTTCCATTCAGGATATAGGTACCGGATGTAGGTTCGTCCAGACAGCCGATGATGTTCATCAAGGTGGACTTGCCGGATCCGGAAGGCCCCATGATGGACACATACTCGCCTTCATCGACCGTGAGATCGATATCGTGGAGGACGGGTACTTCCAGTTTTCCGTGTACGTATGTTTTATTGATCTTACGAAGGTCTACGATCATACTCAGCCCTCCGGTTCCGCGTCTTCAGTCATGAATCCGCCCTCGAATTCTTCGGTCATGCCTTCTCCCTCGGGCATGGCTTCGGGCATGTCTTCCATCATGCCGCCGTCGAAGCCTTCTTCCCCCTCGAACATACCGGGATCGGTCATGCCGCCGTCTCCGCCGTTCATTCCGGGATCCATCATTTCTTCTTCAGAGAAGACGTATTCCGTGGTGGTAGCGGCGCCTTCCACACAATCAGGTGAAGGCCAGGCGATATAATCCGCAGCGTCCAGTCCATCGGTGATCTGCCATTCGTCGGCGTCCGGATCGTAGTCGCCCAGGACGACGCGGCGTTTCTCCAATCTGCCGCTTTCGCGGGCAGCCCATACATAGGAGCTTTCTGTTTCCTGGATGAGCCAGCCGGAAGACAGCCACATGCCGGTGCGGGTCTCGCCCATGCCGGGTTCGATCAGGACATGCTGACCCAGCAGCAGGCCTTCCGTCGTATCCACATCGACATAGAAAGGATATTTTGAAGCGCGTTCGCCTTCGCCATAATACATGTCGGTGCTGCTTTCGGACTGTGTCTCGATGGAGGTCACTGTGCCCGTCCAAGTGCGCGATTCATCGATGCGGGAACGGATGATGACGGGCATCCCTTCGCCGATGTTGTAGATGCTTTGCTCGCTGACCGTGCCTTTGATGCGCAGGTCGCCGTCGGCCAGAATGGTGATGAAAGCCGCCTCGCTGCCATCCGGATTGTAGCCTGCAGACGGATTCTGGGGATCGCCGACATGGGTGACGGTACCGGTGATCGGCGCCAGGACTTTGGAATTTTTAAGAGTTGCTTTCAATCCCTTGATCTCATTCTTTTTGGTCTTGATCTCATATTCGGCGTTGGCGATCTCGGCCTGCAGTTCCTGGATCTGGGCGTTATAGGCCAGTTTGTCGGAAGCGCTGGCTTTTTCCATATCCTTGTTCAGCTGCTCTATGCTGGCCGTATCATTTTCTATGGTCATCTCATCACGTTCGATCTCCAGTTTTTTGGATTCGATATCCAGTTTGATGCTGGCCGTATCGTAGGTGAAGAGAGGATCGTCCTGCTGAACGGTATCTCCCTCGGCAACAAAGACCTCGGCGATCTTTTTCTCTCCGTCCGGATTGATCTTTTCGGTCTTCTGCGTTTCCACGACACCCGAATACCGATTGCCATTGATCTGTCCGATCCCGGTCAGATCCGCGACAGATTGTACGTAGACGGCATTTTCTTTGCTGCCGGCATCTTTTTTCTGCTGCAGGAAGCGATAGCCGTAATATCCGCCGGCAACTGCCAGCAGGATCAGGATGATCACAAGAAAGGCCTTTACGACTTTTTTCATATCATACTCCTTTGAGTTTTATGTAAAATAATAAACATCATGTATCATACCACACTTAGGGACAGATTTCCATTACCAATAGATGAAATTTCATTGCGAACATGTTAATGTTTCATTATTGCAACATTGATGGAAAAGAAGAAAAAGTCTTCCATTTCAGGAAGTTTTGTAGTATAATGTCTCTATATCTATGAGCATTTACCATATACCGTCGCATATGAACAGGAGCAAACAGTATGATCTCGAATCAGATTTTACAAAGCACGATAGACGGCTTGAAAGCGATCACAAAACGTGAAATCACCGTAATGGACGTTGAAGGCAACGTCCTTGCCACGACAGATGCTGCCAACGTCGGTATGCACATCGCCTCGGTTCCGGATCTGATCCACTCCAAAGCGGAAAGCATGCTGATCCAGGGGTATCAGTATTTTAAGGTCTTCGATGAGCGCAATGTTGAATATGTCATCTCTACACAGGGCTCGGACGAGGAGGATTATAAATTCGGCAAAGTAGCAGCGTTCCAGATCCAGAGTCTTCTGGTCGCCTACAAAGAGCGGTTCGACAAGGATAACTTCATAAAGAATCTGCTGCTCGACAACATGCTGCTGGTCGACATCTACACCAGAGCCAAGAAGCTGCGGATCGAGAACAATGTCCGCCGCCTGGTCTACCTGGTCGAGACCCATGCAGATAAGGATACCCACGCTTCTCTGATCGACGTCATGCACAATCTGTTCCCGACCAAATCCCGTGACTACATCACGGCGGTCGATGAGAACAGCATCATCCTTGTCAAAGAAGTCCAGGACAACGATACCCAGGAAGCTTATGAGAAGACGGCCCGCAGCATCGCGGATACCCTGGGCACCGAGGTGCTCAGCAAAGTGCGTGTTTCCATGGGTTCCGTCGTCTCCGATCTTAAGGACATTTCCAAGTCCTATAAGGAAGCTAAGATGGCGCTCGACGTCGGAAAGATCTTCTATTCCGAGAAGAACGTGGTCAGCTACAGCAGCCTCGGCATCGGCCGTCTCATCTATCAGCTGCCGCTGTCGCTCTGCAAAATGTATATCGAGGAGATCTTCCATAACATCAAGCTCAGCGACTTCGATGAGGAAACGCTCAACACCATAAGCAAGTTCTTCGAGAACAGCCTGAACGTCTCCGAGACGTCCCGCCAGCTGTATATCCATCGTAATACTCTGGTGTACCGACTGGACAAGCTGCAGAAGAACACCGGCCTGGACATCCGCGTTTTCGAGGATGCGATCACCTTCAAGATCGCGCTTATGGTCGCCAAGTACATGGAGTATATGGAAAAGAATGACTACTGATACATATAAAGCAAGCAGTCATCAAACTAACGGGGGTATATCATTTTGATAGAAATGAAGCACGTCACCAAGGTCTACGATGAAAACGTCACCGGTGTCAGCGATCTCAATATCAAGATCGAAGACGGTGAGTTCGTATTCCTGGTAGGAGAAAGCGGCTCTGGCAAGAGCACGATGATCAAACTCCTTATGAAGGAGATCGATCCGGACGAGGGGACCATCCTCATCGCCGGTAAAGATGTCACCCATTTGAGACGGCGCAAAGTCGCGGAACTGCGCCGCAATATGGGCGTTGTTTTCCAGGACTATCGTCTGCTGCCCAAGAAGACGATCTACGAAAACGTGGCGTTCGCCCTGGAAGCTATCGAAGAGTCGACCAAGCGCATGCGCCGGCTGGTGCCGAACGCGCTGAGCCAGGTCGGTTTGGCCCATAAATCCAAATTCATGCCCGACGAGGTGTCCGGTGGTGAGCAGCAGCGTACCGCCATCGCCCGCGCCATCGTCAACAATCCGCCGCTGGTCCTGGCCGACGAACCGACCGGCAATCTGGATCCGAAGAATTCACGAGAGATCATGCAGTTGTTCGAGCATATCAATTCCATGGGGACGACCGTCGTCATCGCGACGCACGACCAGGCCATCGTAGATGAGATGCGCAAGCGCGTCATCCATCTGGAACATGGCGTCGTCGTTCGTGACTCCCAGGAGGGAGGTTACAGCGATGAGGATTAGAACGATCAAAAACTGCGTGAAGGACGGCGTCCATAGCATCGTACGCAACGGACTTATGTCCG
>JAFVHC010000350.1 GCA_017474705.1 Bacillota bacterium | reverse complement strand
GTCGTGATGGGCCACCGCATGGCGGAGAAATTCGCCGATGAACGGATCATGACCAAGGGTGCGATCGATGAAATTTTGAAATACTATCATTGCAAGACGGTAGAACTGCCGGATTCCATCAAGGAAGTGGATGAACAGCTGGATTACTGTCTGCGGCCGCATGGACTGATGCGTCGTACCATCGAACTCACGGAAGGTTGGTACAAGGATGCGTATGGTCCGATCCTGGCCTTTACGAAAGAAGAGGGTCTGCCGGTCACATTGCTGCCCGGAACGTTTACGGGCTATGTCTTCAACGATCCGAAGACCGGCCGCAAAACCAGAGTCAGCAAAACGACAGAAGGGCTTTTCGAGCGGGAGGCTGTCTGCTTCTATCGTCCTTTGCCGCAGAAATCCCTGAGGATACCGGATCTTCTGTTGTACATGAAACGCTGCGTTTCCATGAGCGATATCATTTTGATCGTCGTGGCGACGATCGCGGTCACGGTGGTCGGCATGTTTATGCCAAGGATCACGAAAGCTTTGACGGGTCCCGTTTTGGCCAGCGGCCGGACCAGTGCCTTGATCGCGATCTCCGTCTGCATGATCTGCGTATCTTTGTCCTCGCAGCTCATTGGAAGTACGCGGGCTCTTTTGGAAAGCCGGCTCACGACCAAGACGTCCTTGGGCGTTCAGGCCTCTATGATGGCCCGCCTGATGGCTCTGCCGGCCAGCTTTTTCCGCCAGTACAGTCCCGGCGAACTGAAGAGCCGCGCCATGTCGGTCAATCAGCTTTGCAATATGCTGCTGAGCATGGTCATGTCGACAGGCTTGACATCCATCACCTCGCTCCTGTACGTATCTCAGATCTTTCATTTTGCCCCGTCGCTGGTGATACCGTCCATCATCATCGTGCTGGTCACGGTGTGCTTTTCAATCGTTTCTGCCCTGGTGCAGATCCGGCTGAGCCGGAAACAAATGGAGCTGTCAGCGGCAGAATCCGGCATGACCTTCTCCTTGATCACCGGTGTGCAGAAGATCAAGCTGGCAGGAGCGGAGAAGCGTGTCTTTGCCAAGTGGCTGGACCTGTTCACGCAGGGTGCGGAGCTGACGTACAGTCCGCCGATGTTCATCAGGATCAACGGCGTCATCTCCACAGGCATCAGCCTGGTATCCACGATCATCATGTATTATGTGGCTGTCAAGAGCCAGATCGGCCAGTCATCGTATTTCGCTTTCACCGCGGCATATGGTATGCTGATGGGCGCTTTCATGTCGGTTTCGGGTATCGCGCTGTCCGCGGCCAAGATCAAGCCGATCCTGGAGATGGCGGAACCTTTCCTGAAAACAGAACCGGAAACAGCCGAGAATAAAGAGATCGTTACGGCGATCTCCGGCGCGATCGAACTGAATCATGTAACGTTCCGTTACAGCGAGGATGGACCGTATATCCTGAACGATCTGTCATTGAAGATCCGACCCGGCGAATATGTTGCTGTAGTGGGCAAGACCGGCTGCGGTAAATCCACGCTGGTCCGTCTGATGCTCGGTTTTGAAAAACCGGAGCGCGGCGCTGTCTATTTTGATGGAAAAGATCTGGAACGGCTCGACCGGCCGTCGCTGCGCAGGAAGATCGGTACTGTGACGCAGGATGCAGGCCTTTTCCAAGGTGACATCTATTCCAATATCGTGATCTCCGCACCGGAGCTGACCTGGGATGATGCCTGGGAAGCGGCGGAGAAGGCGGGTATCGCCGCAGATATCCGGCGCATGCCCATGGGGATGCATACGATGATCTCCGAAGGACAAGGCGGTATATCCGGCGGCCAACGGCAGCGGATCATGATCGCCCGTGCGATCGCTCCGAAACCCAAGATGCTGATCTTCGATGAGGCGACGTCCGCCTTGGACAATAAGACGCAGCGGCAGGTCTCGGAAGCGCTGGATGCGATGGGCTGCACACGTATCATCATCGCGCACCGCCTTTCGACCATCCGGCATTGCGATCGGATCCTGGTGCTGGACGGCGGCCACGTTACAGAAGAGGGGACGTATGAAGAACTGATCGCCAAAGGTGGGTTCTTCGCTGATCTTGTAGAAAGGCAGAGACTGGATACAGATACGCAGGAGCATAAAGCATGAAAGACCTTGACCGTATGAGTGAAGGGGAGAGCTTCATTGAAGTTTATGATGCATATTATGACAGTATCTACAAATACGCTTTGATGCTGCTGATGAACAAGGAGGACGCGGAAGACGTCACCGCAGAAACGTTTGTCAGGGCATATACGAATTTCAGCAGATACGATGCCGGGAAAGCTTCCATACGGACCTGGCTGACCAGGATCGCGCACAATCAGACGGTCAATCTGATGCGATCGGCAGCCTATGCCAAACGGACAGATCTTCCGGAAGGGATCCAGGCAGATCGTCCGGGACCGGACCTTGCCGAGGTGAAAAGAGTATGAGCACGGTGATCGAAAGATTGGCAGCACAATATCCGCTGCTATATCTGGATCCGGACAAGGATGACCAGGCGGCGTACCGCAGTGTCGTTTTGCGTGGTGATATGCCGAAATCCCAAAAACTGGACCAATATCATGGAGATCCTATGGACCGCCTTGAGACCGCGGACACGCCGGTCGGTCCGATCTGCGTTGCCACATTGGGAGACCGGGAGGATTTCGAACGGGTCATGCGTGGTTTTATGGCCGCCAAAAACGGACCTGACGTTCAGATCCCCAAAAGTCAGGGAGCTGCTATGCTGCAGGTGTTCAACTGGCCCAGGATCCACGCTCATCTGGCAAAGTTCTCTGAAGAAGAACAAACCGCAGAGTTCAAACGCTTTACTGCGAAAAGAGAGAATTACATCGATCAGCTGATCGTTCTGTCCCGAGGACCCTACAGTGATGTGGATGCCATGGCAGCGGGGTATTCAGAAGAAGATTGGATCCTGTATTCGGACACGATCCGCCGGTATCATGAGATCACACACGTGATATGCCGACGTTTGTATCCGGATGACGTGGATGCAGTGCGGGATGAGCTGATCGCTGACATGGTGGGACTGTATGCCGCCTTTGGATGCTTCGATCCCGGATTGGAAAGTCTGTTCCTTGGGATCCGAGGAGATCGTTACATGGGCGGACGTCTGGGAAACTACACGGACGAACCGGAGAAGATGGCAGCATGGGCTGCAGGCACTATGATGCAATGCAAACGGGTCATAGATGCATACAAGGGAAAGGATCCTTTCGGTCTGATCCCTTTGCTGTACAAAAAAAAGGAGTCTTGACAGACTCCTTTTTTGTTGGTCAAACAGTTTACAGGCGTGTCAGATGTACCATGGTGGAAGCATAATCCACATGCGGAAGCTCGACATACATGCCGCTTTCCATCAGCATCTGGCCGGAAACAACGATCTCGGAACCGTCGATGCGGTAGAAGGCCATGGGATCCAGACCTTTGAGCCGCACCTTGTTGACGACGGCATCGCCGCCCTGAGAAGAGATGTTGACGTAAGTGACCAGGGCTTCGCTCTTGTCTTTCGCCACGATCATCCAGCTGTCCCAGTGTCCCTGGCGAAGATATCGTGCAGGCGGTAATAATCTCCGGTGGTGACCAGCGGATTATACTTGTGATAATCCTCGACCTGCTGCGGGATCATGGCCAGTTCTTCTTCACTGAGTTTTGTGATGTCCAGCTGATATCCGAATGTACCGCACATGGCGACATGGCCGCGGGTCGCGAACGGAGTCACACGGCCGGTCTGATGGTTCGGTACGATACTGACGTTGGCATCGATCGCGGACAGAGGATAGGCCAGAGCAGTTCCTGCCTGGATCTTCAGGCGGGCGATCGCATCTGTATTGTCAGAGGTCCAGATCTGCGGGCTGTAGTAGAGCATACCGGGATCGAAGCGGGCGCCGCCACTGGAACAGTTCTCCAGCAGGATATTCGGGAAATCGGTCGTCAGGCGGTCCTGCATATCATAGACGCCGAGCATGTACCGGTGTTCCAGCTCCTGCTGCTGATCGGCAGGCAGTGCAAAGGAACCCAGGTTGGTCAGAGTGCGGTTCATATCCCATTTGACATATTCCACATTGGCGCTGGCAAGAACTTTGGAGATCATGCCGTACACATAGTCCACGACTTCTTTGCGTGAGAAATCCAGGACCAGCTGGTTTCGCTTTAAGCCGCGTCTGCGGTCCGGGATCTGGATGGCATAATCCGGATGTGCACGGAACAGGTCGGAATCCTCATTGACCATTTCCGGTTCGATCCAGATACCGAATTTCATGCCCAGTTTGTTGATGCCATCGACCAGAGGCTTCAGACCGCCGGGCAGTACGTCTTCACATACATACCAGTCACCGAGACCGGCATTGTCACTGCGGCGGGCGCCGAACCATCCATCGTCCATGACGAACAGCTCGATCCCTTGATCGGCGGCCAAGCGCGCGATCTCCAGCAATTTGTCTGTGTTGAAATCGAAATAGGTAGCTTCCCAGTTATTGATCAGGACAGGACGCAGAGCATGGGCGTATTTGCCGCGGATCAGATGATTGCGATACAGATCGTGGAAAGTACGTGTCATCTTGCCAAGACCGGCATCCGAATGCACTAAAACGACTTCCGGTGCCTGGAAAGAAGCGCCGGGTTCCAGTTTCCAGCCGAAATGCTGCGGGCTGATCCCCATCAGCGCACGGATATGTCCGTACTGGTCCAACTGAGCGGAAGCGGTGAAATTACCGGAATATACAAAGCTGAAGCCATACACGGTACCGTGATCTTCGGAGGCGTCACGTGCCATCAGGGCCATGAACGGATTGTAGGCATTGCTGGATTCGCCGCGGGCGGATTCTACGCTTTGTTTGCCGTGATGTACGGGCACCCGCTGTGCGTTGTTCTCTCGAGCCCATCCACCGTATAAAGTGACCATGTCCAGATCGTCCCGGTCGAAATCCACGCAGGCGGATAAAGCGCGGGTGAGACGGACAGGGGAGGTGCCTTCATTGGAGAACTCAACGCTCCGTGTGATCACGTCCAGGTCTTCAAAGACTGTGTAGCGCAGTTTAGCGCAGATGCCGAGCAAGGGATCTTCCGTCAGGATCTCCAGTGTTTCGCAGTCGTCATCACTGCCGAAAGTAGCAGGCAGTCCGGCCAAGCGAGGCTTGCCTTTGGTGATCGTATGAGAACGGTAGACCAGCGCAGCGGCCTCGTGCCCGCCTTCGGTCAGAACGGAAAAAGCGCTTTCGCGGAAATCACCGATATCTTCGGTAGGATATTCCTGCGGCATGATGTCCATGATGGTCACGCGTTCACGTTCCAGGTTCTCCGGAGCCGGATAAGGACCGACTGGATACAAGGCGGCCGGATCCGGCAGACGCTTGCCCCAGTAAGCGTGTAAAAGGATGCCTTCCTGTCCCAGGATCTGGATCATATACGTGGTATCTTTGGCATCCAGACGGAAAGAACGGGTTTCTTCATTAAAGAAAATGCTCATGATATATCTCCTTGCATCAGCCTGCTCTGCAGGTTCATTCGGCTTCATTATACTAATGCGAAAACCGGCCGTCAAGGGGATTTGATCCGGATACAGCAGGGTTTCATTCTCGATTTTCTATAGTTTAAAGCATTGAATTATTTTACTTTACTATTTCAACATTTGATGGTAAAATAGGAACGAGGTGTAAAAAATCAGGAGGTTTTTATCAAAATGCCCAGACCAGTCATGAAAACACATGATGATGCCATGTATAAAGCGATCCTCTCGCTGCAGTCTGTTGAAGAATGCCGCCGTTTTTTTGAGGATCTTTGTGCCATGACAGAACTGAATTCGATCGAACAGCGCTTCGAGGTGGCAAGCATGCTGCACCAGAACCGCGTCTATACCGAGATCAAAGAAATGACCAATGCCAGCTCGGCAACGATCAGCCGCGTCAACCGGATGCTCAATTACGGCACCGGCTGCATCGGTGAAGTGCTCGACCGCATGCAGGCAATGGAAGCTGAAAGCAAGGAAGAAGCAGAATGAAACAATTACTTTTAGGCAATAAAGCGCTGGCCCGCGGCCTGTATGAGGCCGGAGTCAGCGTCGTATCCAGTTATCCGGGTACTCCCAGTACCGAGGTTACCGAAGAACTGGCGAAATTCGATGAAGTCTACAGCGAGTGGGCACCGAATGAAAAGGTCGCTATGGAAACGGCCTTCGGTGCAGCATTGGCAGGAAAGCGCAGTTTCTGCGGCATGAAGCATGTCGGCCTGAACGTGGCGGCCGATCCGTTGTTCACCTGTTCTTATACCGGTGTCAACGGGGGTCTCGTCATCTGCGTCGCTGATGATGCGGGCATGCATTCTTCTCAGAACGAGCAGGATTCGCGCCACTATGCCGTCGCAGCGAAGATCCCCATGCTGGAGCCTTCGGATTCCGAAGAGGCTTATACCTTTGCGTTCAAAGCTTATGAGATCTCTGAAACGTTCGACACACCGGTGCTTGTGAAAATGTGCACCCGCGTAGCGCATTCCCAGAGCGTAGTCGAGACGGGAGAGCGCATCGTTCCGGAACCGAAGCCATATGTAAAGAATATCGCCAAATACGTCATGTCTCCGGCCAATGCCATCCGCCGTCATCCCTTTGTAGAAGAACGTACGTTGAAACTGAAAGCGTTTGCTGAAACGACGGACCTGAACCGCCTGGAGATGGGCGGGACGAAGATGGGCATCATCACTTCTTCCACATCCTACCAGTACGTGAAAGAGGTTTTCGGTGACATCGCCATCTATCCCGAATACCACTGTCTCACAGGCAACGGGGACGGCTACGCTCTGGATGATGTCGACCACCAGGCCAGAGATCCCTACAAGGTCGCATTCG
>JAFVHC010000349.1 GCA_017474705.1 Bacillota bacterium | reverse complement strand
GGCTAACAAGGCAAAGACAGACTTCCTTTCTACCATGTCCCATGACATCCGTACTCCCATGAATGCCATCATAGGGCTTACCACCCTTGCCGAAAAGGATATTGGTGACCCGGAGTCAACAAAGGAAAGTCTGCGGAAGATAAGTCTTGCCAGCAATCATCTGCTGACACTGATAAATGACATCCTGGATATTTCCAAGGTAGAGAGCGGGAAGCTGAAACTCAGCCCTCAGTCCTTCTCCATTGCAGAAACGGTGGAGAACCTTGTAAATATTTCACAGCCGATGATAAAGGAAAAGAAGATCGAATTCAGCTTTCATATCGATCGGATGGAAAAGGAATACCTGTACACAGATCAGCTTCGTCTGAATCAGATCTATATCAATATCCTCTCCAATGCCATCAAGTATACCGAACCCGGAGGACGTGTCAGTGTGGATATGCGGGAGGAAGAAAGCACAACTCCGGGCTGCATACGGCTGATCTATGTTGTATCCGATTCAGGCATAGGCATGAGCCCGGAATATATGGCGATCATGTATCAGCCATTTTCACGACAGACAGACAGCCGTGTCAACAGCATAGAGGGAACAGGCCTTGGCCTTGCCATCACTAAGCAGATGGTGGATCTGATGGGAGGAACCATCGATTGTCAGAGCGAACAAGGCAGAGGGACAACATTTACCGTTACGCTTGATATCCCGGAAGCCGAAAGGCAGCTTGATGATATCAGGCTCGATAAGATAGATGCTCTCATAGTTGATGACGATGAGATCGTTCTGCAGACTATGGCCTACGAGTTTGGATCGCTGGGCTCCACAGCGGAACTGGCACACAGCGGAAAAGAGGCACTTGAAAAGATCACCCGGAGGCATGGATCCGGAAGGGATTACAGCATTGTGATCCTTGACTGGAAAATGCCGGATATGGATGGGGTCGAAACGATACGCAGGATAAGGAGCTCTGTGGGTCCAGAAATTCCCATACTTCTTACCTCCGCATACGACTGGTCGGATATCGAAGATCTGGCGAAAGAGGCAGGCGCCAACGGCTTTATCAGCAAACCCATATTCCGTTCTGCTCTTTATAAAAAGATAAATTCCCTTCTTGGCACAGAGTCAGGACCTGTTGAACCGGAGGATGATTATTCCGATCTCCGGGGGCTGCACATCCTTGTTGCAGAGGATATCGACATCAACTGGATGATAATTTCTGGTATGCTAAATATGATCGGCATTACCAGCGAACGCGCAGAAAACGGTCGTGTGTGTGTGGATAAGATAGCGAACGCCGCAGAGGGAAGCTATGAGCTGATATTCATGGACGTCCAGATGCCGGAAATGAACGGGCTAGATGCCACCAGAGCGATAAGGAAACTGGAAAACAGTTGGGCAGCTTCTGTCCCTATCGTTGCAATGACGGCAGATGCATTTTCCGAAAACATTACGGAGTGTATGAACGCAGGGATGAATGGGCATATCGCAAAGCCCATCGATATCAAATTAGTCATCAAGGAGATCCGCAGGATCAGAAAAGAAAGGAAACTACAATGAAAAAGACGATGTGTATAGTCCTGGCTGTCATGATCAGTCTGGGTCTGATCGCATGCGGCACAGAAAAGAAGGAAACACCGGAAAAAGACGGCTTTAAGCCGTCTATGGATACATCTTCGGCATTTCATATCAACATTGCAGGCGGATACAGCAACTTTGAAGCACTTGAAGCAGAGTTTGACCGCTTCAACGAGTACTATCCCGACGTGGAACTGGTATTCACGAAGATCGATGACTACAACAACATGATCGGTACAGTACTGAACGGGAACAATGCCCCGGATATATATGTGAATTATT
>JAFVHC010000348.1 GCA_017474705.1 Bacillota bacterium | reverse complement strand
GGATCCGTGCCCTGGCTTATTATAAAGAAGGAGAGACGGAGACGGCTGCCATGCATAAGCCGGAATATCTGAGACTGTCGCAGGCTGAGCGCGAACGGCTGGAGAAAAAGAAGGCATGATCAGGGAGATGAGACCGGCAGACGCCGCCCGTGCAGCGGCCATCGAGCGCAGGATCATCTGTCCTCCCTGGTCGGAGGCGGATTATCTCGATGCACTGGGGAAACCGACCTATCTGATCCTTGCCGCGGCAGATGAAGATGACCTGGTCACCGGCTACTGCGTGGCCAGCATGGCTGCCGATGAGGCTGAGATCGTGGACGTGGGCGTGGAACCGGAAAAACAGGGCTGCGGCACCGGAAACGCACTTGTCGCCGCGATGCTGGACCGTCTTCGTGACCGGGGGATCCGTGAGGTGTTCCTTGAAGTGCGGGAGCATAATTTGGCTGCCATACGTGTATATTCCGGGAATGGTTTTGCTGAGGCCGGAAGAAGAAAAGGTTTTTATCACGATCCTGATGAAGACGCTATCATTATGAAAAAAGAGGAATTAGGATGTTAGACTTATGTCTGTTGGGGACAGGCGGCATGATGCCATTGCCGCACCGGTACCTGACATCACTGATGCTGAGATATAACGGAAGCAGTCTGCTGATCGACTGCGGTGAAGGAACACAGATCACGATCCGCGAGAAAGGCTGGAGCGTCAAGCCGATCGATACGATCTGCATCACACATTTCCATGCGGATCATATCAGCGGCCTGCCGGGGATACTGCTCGCGATGGGCAACTCGGACAGGACGGAGCCGCTGACCATGATCGGTCCGAAAGGACTGGAAAAAGTGGTGCGAGCCCTTCGCGTCATTGCGCCTGAACTGCCTTTTGAGATCCGGTTCATCGAACTTTCCGGTCCTCAGGAGGAGATCAGGAGAAACGGTTATGTCATCAGGGCTTTCAAGGTCAATCACAAGATCACCTGTTACGGCTACACGGTCGAGATAGAGCGGCCGGGGAAATTTGACGCCGGCAGGGCCAAAGCTCAGGAGATCCCTCTGCCCTTCTGGAGCCGTCTGCAGAAGGGAGAGACCATTGAGGACGGCGGCAGGACCTATACGCCTGATATGGTGCTGGGAAGTCCGCGCAAAGGTATCAAAGTCACCTACACGACGGATACGAGGCCGACAGCCGCGATCGCCGAGAACGCCAGGGATGCCGATCTGTTTATCTGTGAAGGCATGTACGCCGAGAAAGGCGATGTGAACAATGCTGTCAAATATAAACATATGACTTTTGAGGAGGCGGCACGCCTGGCCTGCGAGGCACAGGTAAAAGAACTCTGGCTGACACACTACAGTCCGGCCCTCGGAAGACCGGAACCGGAAATGGATGGCGTCAGGGCCATCTTTCCGAACGCAGTTCCCGTGAAGGACCGCAAATGCGTTGAACTGGGTTTTGAAGAAGAAAATGAGGGATGATGATGGCAAAGGATATCGATATTCTGGCAATCGAGACTTCCTGCGATGAAACGGCTGCAGCCGTTGTACGCAATGGGCGGGAAGTCCTGTCGAATGTCATTTATTCTCAGATCGATGTACATACATTATATGGCGGCGTCGTGCCCGAGATCGCGTCGAGAAGCCATATAGAAAAGATCAATCCGGTGATCGAGGAGGCGCTCGCAAAGGCGGGCAAAACGATCGAAACAGTCGACGCGGTCGCCGTGACCTACGGACCGGGTCTTGTCGGCGCGCTGCTGGTGGGTGTGGCACAGGCCAAGGCACTCGCCTACGCAACGAAAAAACCGCTGGTGCCCGTGCATCATATCGAAGGGCATATCTCGGCAAACTATATTGAGAACAAAACGCTTGAACCTCCATTTATATGCATGGTCGTTTCGGGCGGACATACGCACCTGGTCAAGGTGGCAGATTACGGGCGGTATGAGATCCTCGGCAGGACGCATGATGATGCCGCCGGTGAAGCATTTGACAAAATCGCCCGGGCGATCGGGCTTGGATACCCCGGTGGTCCGAAGGTCGACAAGCTCGCGAAGGAAGGTAATGCGGACGCGATCGTTTTCCCGAAGGCACACATACATGATGCTCCGCTGGATTTCAGTTTCAGCGGGGTCAAATCAGCTGTCCTGAATTATTTAAATGCCTGCAGCATGAAGCATGAGGAGATCAACCGTGCGGATGTGGCTGCCTCCTTCCAGAAAGCCATTGTCGATGTTATTGTCGAACATACGATGACTGCGGCAAAGATGACGGGGATCCGCAAGATCGCCCTGGCAGGCGGAGTCGCGTCAAACAGCTGTCTGCGCAGCAGTATGGAGAATGCATGCAAAAAGCGCGGGTATGCATTTTACAGGCCGTCACCGCTTCTGTGCACGGATAATGCGGCGATGATCGG
>JAFVHC010000347.1 GCA_017474705.1 Bacillota bacterium | reverse complement strand
CTGCGGCGCATCCACGGGCGGCTTTACCGACGTGCTGCTGCAACACGGGGCCGCGCGTGTCTACGCTGTTGATGTGGGCTACGGACAGCTGGCCTGGAAGCTTCGCACGGATGAACGCGTGGTGAATATTGAACGGACGAATCTGCGCTATATCAGCGAAGCGGAGATCCCGGAACCGCTGGATCTGGCCGTTATGGACGTGTCTTTTATCTCGATCCGCCTGGTTTTGCCGGCGGTGCAGCAACTTCTGAAGGATGGGGCGGATCTGATCTGCCTAATCAAACCGCAGTTTGAGGCCGGCCGGGAGGCCGTGGGGAAGAAAGGCGTCGTACGGGATCCCTCGGTACACAAAGAGGTGATCCGGCAGATATTGGACTTCGCCGCATCCCGGTCCCTGCGCGTTGAGGGTCTGGACTATTCGCCCATCAAAGGGCCCGAAGGCAATATTGAATATATTTGCCATATGAAAAACAGTGAAGGGCCTGCCGCGGTCATCGGCGTGGATGCTGTGGTGGCTGCTTCCCATGATGCTTTATGAGAGTGGATGACCATGATTGCTGTATGCCCTAACCCTTTCCGGGATAACAATCTTGAACTGACGCGAAGAGCCTGCACCATGCTCGCGGAAGCGGGCTTCGCATCGGTGGTTTGCCCGGTGTTTGCGGAAGATGACCCGGAGGTTTTGCCGGAGGATGTGGCGGTGCAGCCGCTGAATAAAGTCGTGAGAGACTGCGATCTGTGCATCGTGATCGGCGGGGATGGGACGATACTTTCCGTAGTGCGTCAGCTGCATGATCTTCCGATCCCGATCCTGGGCGTCAATCTCGGCACCAAGGGCTTTATGACGGCCCTGGAGCCGGAGGATCTGTCGCTTATCCTTGATGCGGCCAGAGGAGACTATAAAATAAGCCGCCGGATGATGATCGAGGTTTGTCTGGTGCGAAACGGACAGGTCATTTATACCGATCATGCCCTCAACGATATTGTGCTGCACGGCTATGGCGACTGCATCCAGTTGACGGCCAGCTGTGACGGGGATACGATCACCAGCTTCTCCGGCGACGGCATCATCCTCTCCACACCCACCGGTTCCACCGGTTACTCCATGTCGGCCGGTGGGCCCATCGTGGAGCCGGACGCGGAAAATCTGATCATCAGTCCTATCTGCGCCCATGTGATGGGCGCCAGGTCCTTTGTGCTGGACCCGCAGCGGACGATCCAGGTCAAAACGGAGAAGCTGCACGGGCGCAGGGCCTATATGTCAGTGGACGGAAATCCTGTGATGGATCTGGAAAACGGCGATATCGTCCGTGTTTTTCGATCCAGTCACTACACCAATATGGCGAATCTGGGACTGAAGAGCTTCTATGAGATCGCCTATGATAAATTGAGATAACGGAGGGAAGCGGCATGAAACCAGGCAGACAGAACGCAATTTTGGAGATCATCGCTGAACGTGAGATCGAAACACAGCATCAACTCCTGAAGGCCTTGGCGGAGCGTGGGGTCAAAAGCACGCAGGCTACCCTCTCAAGAGATATCAAAGATATGCGCTTGGTCAAGGAACTTGGCCCCAACGGCAACTATCGCTACGTGGCCAGCAGCAAGCCGGAGGCGGATGGCACCGAGCAAAGACTGCGCACTATATTCAAAGAGAGCGTGGTTTCCTACGATGTGGCTCAGAATCTGTTTGTGATCCGCACACTGCCGGGACTTGCTCCCGCGGCCTGCT
>JAFVHC010000346.1 GCA_017474705.1 Bacillota bacterium | reverse complement strand
TTTGCCGCCTTCAGGACCTCAAGATCGAAAGGATGATCTTGAAGCACAGGTTCCATAGACACGATGTTCCGAATCTTGCGCAGGAAGAAGGGATCGACACCAGTCATACGGGCTATGTCTTCTACAACGCCGCCGCGGCGGAACAATTCGGCGATGGCATAGA
Source organism: Bacillota bacterium (assembly GCA_017474705.1). GTDB lineage: Bacteria > Bacillota > Clostridia > Lachnospirales > Bianqueaceae > RUG159. Next base: position 2,431 of record JAFVHC010000346.1, on the reverse strand, counting down.
TCCGGTCATCCGTGCCGATCTGGATGTAATCGTACAATGCTGGCGTCCCCATCTCATCGAACTTAGTAAGGTGGATATGATACGCACCGATCTCCAGAGAACGGATCCCTTTCAAGAGACTTTCCTCAAATGTCCTGCCGATACTCATCACTTCACCGGTCGCCTTCATCTGTGTGCTTAAGATATTAGTAGCATCTGAGAATTTATCGAAAGGAAAACGGGGCAGCTTGGTCACGATATAATCCAGCGCCGGCTCAAAAGAAGCTGGCGTATTTGCGATCTGGATCTCGTCCAGGGTCATACCGATGCCGATTTTAGCAGAGACGCGGGCGATGGGATACCCGCTGGCCTTCGAGGCAAGAGCAGAGGAGCGGGACACGCGGGGATTGACTTCGATCAGGTAATATTGAAAAGAATCCGGATCCAGAGCAAACTGTACGTTGCAGCCGCCTTCGACCTGCAAAGCACGAATGATCCTCAGAGCACTGTCCCGTAGCATATGGTATTCTTTGTTGGTCAGTGTTTGAGAAGGGCAGACGACGATGGAATCTCCGGTGTGAATGCCTACCGGGTCAACATTTTCCATATTGCAGATCGTGATGGCCGTATCATTATGATCCCTCATCACTTCATACTCGATCTCTTTATATCCTTTAACGCTCTTTTCGACCAGCACCTGACGGACCGGGGACAAGTCCAGCGCGTTTTTCATCAAAGAGGACAGTTGTTCCGGATCATAAGCAAAACCGCCACCGGTCCCGCCTAAAGTGAACGCAGGACGCAAGATGACCGGATAACCGATTTTTTTCGCGACAAGTAGTCCTTCCTCCACAGAAGAGGCAATGTCAGAGGGCAGTGTTGGTTCTCCCAATGAAGAACAGAGCTGTTTGAATTGTTCCCGGTCTTCGGCCTGCTCGATGGAGCGGCATGGAGTCCCCAGCAATTCCACTCGGCATTCCGCAAGGATTCCTTGCTTTTCCAGTTGCGTCACCAGATTCAGTCCTGTCTGGCCGCCGATGCCGGGCAGGATCGCGTCCGGACGCTCATAACGAAGGATCTTGGCAATGTATTCCAACGTCAAGGTTCCATATATACTTTGTCCGCAATGGAGGTATCTGTCATGATCGTGGCCGGATTGGAATTACACAGAATCACCTCATAGCCTTCTTCTTTCAACGCGAGACAGGCCTGCGTTCCCGCATAGTCGAATTCCGCGGCCTGCCCGATCACGATCGGCCCGGAGCCGATCACGAGGATCTTTTTGATATCTGTTCTTTTTGGCATATGTTCGATTCCATGATCCGGATGAAGTGGTCGAAGAGGTGCGCACTGTCCTGCGGCCCCGGCGCGCTTTCCGGATGATATTGTACGCTGAAGGCTTGATCCCTTTCACACTGGATCCCTTCGACGGTACCGTCGAGGAGATTGATATGGGTCACCTGGAGTGGCGTATGTTTCAGGCTTTCCAGATCCACTGCATACGAATGGTTTTGAGAAGTCATTTCGATCTTGCCTGTTATCAGGTCTTTGACAGGGTGATTGCCGCCTCGATGCCCGAATTTCAGTTTATAGGTCCAGGCGCCATAGGCCAACGCAAGGATCTGATGTCCCAGACAGATGCCGAAAATAGGGCAGCGGCCGATCAAAGCCCGCACGGTCTTGATCGTTTGAGGCACATCCGTCGGGTCTCCAGGACCGTTGGAAATGAAGACCCCATCCGGCTGCAGAGCAGTAATAGCCTCTGCGGAAGTGTCCCAGGGGACGATGGTCACATGGCAGCCACGTTTTGTGAGGGAACGCAAGATATTATGTTTCATCCCGCAGTCGATGGCGACGACGTGATATTTGCCACGATCGCCATGTGTTTCCCATGCAGTATGGCAGCTGACCCTAGCGACTGCATCTTTAGGAGGCACGTAAGCCCTCAGTTTCTCCAATCCAGCTTCCAGAGACGTCCCTGCGTCAGTCAGAAGGACTTTACGACTGCCAAGATCACGGATCGAACGGGTCAGTTTCCGCGTATCCACACCACTGATCCCGGCAATACCATATTGCAGCATGACATCGCCTAAAGTCCTGACGGAACGAAAATTGGAAGGCTCATCATTGTACTCATGGACAATAAGCGCTCCGATAGTGGGGACGTTTGTCTCATAATCATCGGCGGCCATCCCATAGTTCCCGATCAGGGGATAGGTCATGACTACGGCTTGGTCTGTATAGGAAGGATCGGACAGGATTTCCTGGTATCCAACCATGGATGTGTTGAAGACAATTTCCAGAATTGCTTCCTTATCGGCGCCAAAGCTCCAGCCCAAATACTCCTGCCCGTCTTCCAGAATAACCTTTTTATCCGGATCTTTTCTCATAACGGTTCCCCATCCAGTTCAGCATTAAAAAAGCACGGGGGATTAGGCACTCCCTCGCGCTT
>JAFVHC010000345.1 GCA_017474705.1 Bacillota bacterium | reverse complement strand
CAGGAAATAACGACGTTTTCAGGAACTTCGATCTTCGCATCCTGTGCTTCGATAGCGGTATTCGCAGCATCATCAGCAACAGGGACAGCCGGAGCTTCTTCTTTCCAGAAGACCCAGGTAAGTGCAGCAGCAACGCCGGCAGAGATCAGCAGTTCTACGATATACAGACCCACATTGTTGACAGCGGGCAGCGCGGGGATACCGGTAACACCATAGACCGGAGCACCCAGCTTGAACAGAGCACCAAACAGAGAACCAACGGCACCACCGGCCATACCGCAAAGGAACGGTTTCATGAAACGGAAGTTGATACCGAAGATGGCAGGCTCCGTGATACCCAGAGCAGCAGACAGAGAAGACGGCAGCGCAACAGACTTGGTCTTCTGGTTGTGGACCTTCAGAGCAACGGCCAAGCAGGCGCCGAACTGAGCGAAGTTCGCGGCAGAAGCGATGGGCATCCAGGTGTTGAGGCCTGTCTGCGCGATCATACCGGCTTCAATAACATTGTACATGTGGTGCAGGCCCATGACGACCGTCCACGGATAGATGGCACCCATGACGACAGCACCAGGCATGCTGCCGGCCAGCCATTTGGCTCCGGTCAGCACCCAGTTCTCCAAAACGGAGAAGATCGGGCCGATGATCGTCATCGTGATGAAAGCAGTGACCAGAACGGTGCACAGCGGAGTCACGAACAGGTCGATCATCTCCGGTACCTTCTTATGCAGCCACTTTTCGATGGTAGACATGAGGGCAACTGCCAGAATGACAGGAATGACATGGCCCTGATAGCCTACCCGCTGCACATTGAAGAAGAATAGCTTCCACGTTGGTATATCGACATTCCCGGTGAAATTCTTCCAATCTACCAGGTATGGTGATTCGCCATCGATCTCGATGTTGAAGAATTTAGCAATATTTTCTGCACTGCCGGCATTCCAGGCATTGAGCAATCCGCCATGGATCATCAACAGACCGATAACTGCGCCCAGGAAGATATTGCCACCAAATACACGTGCTGTTGATATAGCAACAAGAACCGGAAGGAATGCAAAAGCTGTATTTGCAACCATATCAAGGAATGCGTACCAGTCGCTGTTGCCAAAGGCCGGTGCGAATTTCGGGATCGCTTCGACCAGACCCATCATAAGACCGGAGGCGACGATCGCCGGCAGGATCGGGACGAAAACATCGCCCGGGACCTTCAGGATCCGTCTCCACAGTGGATCTTTGGCAGCCGCAGCGGCTTTGACATCAGCCTTGGTGGCTGCAGTCAGACCGGTGACCGCCAGGAATTCTTCGTACACTTTGTTGACAGTGCCGGTACCGATGATCAGCTGCAGCTGGCCATTGGATTCGAACATGCCCTTAACACCGTCAATGTTCTCCAGGACTGCCTTGTTGACTTTCGCGTTGTCCGCGATAACAAGGCGCAGTCGTGTAGCACAGTGAGCCGCGCTGACAACGTTGCCTGCTCCACCGATATTGGCAACGATCTCTTCCGCGCACTTTCTGTAGTCGAGTGCCATAACGTATCCCTCCTGTATTTTGTAATCGTTTTCACTCCATTACACTATAAATCGTAACTTCTTTTTTGTAAAGGTTGCAACTTTGATAAACTTCTGAAACGAATTTTGTGCACCTTACACTACAAAAAAGGACAAATTTTGTGAAATCCTTTTTTCAATCAAGTCCCAATTCATGGAAAGCGAACGCCAGACCATCCTCCTCCACCGAAGGACAGACAAGATCGCTGTGTTCCTTGATCGTTGGATCTCCATTCGCCATGGCGACACTGTATCCGACCGTGTCGATCATCTCCAGATCGTTCATACTGTCGCCGAATCCATACGTATCCTCGACCCCGACGCCCAGATACTCACAGATCCGAAGGATCCCCCGTCCTTTATCGAAAGCCCGGTTGATCAGTTCGCCGTTCAGGCAGCTGTGGGCTTCCACTTTCTGGCAGACGAAGGCGTAATCCTTTTCACCGATCTCCTTGGCCTTATCCAGCTGCCAGGCCTCCGAGCACATGAAGACGATCTTGTAGATCGGGCAGCCGTCGTATTCTTTCATCGGACGGATGCCCAGGTCCGCTGCCAGCGCTTTGCGCCAGCGCTCGATCTCTGAGTTTCCACCCCCGGCGCCTTCCAGGAAGGAGCCCAGATCCTCATCGCCGAACGTGGCGTCGCGACCTTCGATCGTACAGAAGACACCGCTGTCATGCAGTGCGTCCAACAGATCGTGGAACATGCCGTCCTCCATCGGCAGATCGAAGATGACTTCATCTCCTACCTGCACATAGCCGCCCGCCGAACCGATCAGACCGTCGAACCCATACTCCAGCACGGGTGCCAGCATGGCCAGGTTACGGCCGGTGCAAAGGAAGACTTTGTGTCCTTTGGCCTGTGCCGCGCGGATGGCTTTCAAGGCACTTTCAGGGGGAACAGTGCTGCCGGCCGGCGTCAAGGTCCCATCGATATCCAGAAAGATCAGTTTCATTTCTCCCATAAGCTCTTCTCTCCTTCTTATGCAAGCGTGCCGCGCGGGATGATCGTATAGCCCAGCATCATCTGCCGCGGCATCGGACGTTCCTCGCTCTGCATCAGTTTCAAAAGCATCGTCGCCGCTTCTTCTCCACATTCGTGCTGGAACAGGCGTGCTGTGGTCAATTGCGGATCACTGATGCGGTTGGACTCATCATTGCCAATGGCGGCGACCCTGATGTGCTCAGGGATCTTATAACCGGCTTCTTTCAATGCGATCATCGCGCCATGCGCGATGGAATCCGTAGCACACAGTAATCCATCGAAATACCCGTCTGCCTGTGCAAGGAGCTGCTGCATCGCCTCATAGCCGCCCTCCACTGAAAACGGGGCTGTTCTCGACATCAACACACCGTCAGGCGCCTGCCCCATCTGCCGGAACGTATCCTCCACCGCTTTGCGCCGCTCGATGCCCACGGCAGGATCCGACTCATCCACGCCAATATAGGCGATCCGGCGGCTTCCGGACTGCAGAAGGCGCTCCATCAGCGCCTGCATCGCGTGATAATCATCATGATAGATACAGTTCAGGCCCGGATACTTCTGCCCGGTGATAACCACCGGAATATCCAGTTTTTTATAGACCTTTTCTCTTTCTTCCGATACCGTCTGCGCCATGATGATGATCCCGGCCAGACGGTAAGACTGCATCAAGGATACATAGCGGACTTCCTGCTCCGGATCCTCATTCATGGAACCGAGCACCGTCATATATCCATGCTGCGAGAGAATACTCTCTATCCCATCCAGCACTTCGCTGACGGAAGTCGAATGGATCTTGGGCACGATAATGCCCACCTGCCGCACCCGGCCGGTCCTCAGATCATGGGCCAGCCGGTTCGGCGTAAATTCAGTTTGTTCAATGACCCGGCCGATCGCTTCCCGCTTCTCTGCGCTCAGAGAGCCACCGTTGAGGTAACGGCTCACAGCGGCCGGCGAAACACCGGCCAGCCGGGCGATCTCTTTCAGTGTCATTTCCTCATTTCCTCGAAACTGGTCAGCAGCCAGCGGAAATCATGGCCCGCCAGTTTGACCCCTTGCGCTTTACACGGTTCATTGGTCCACAGATCACGGTACGGATCCTGCTCGTTGATCCAGGCGATCTGTTCATCATCAGCGAAGTTGAACAGGGCGATCAACTGCTGACGTTCGTAGTAACGGCCGATCGCCAGGATGTGGTCGTTGTAAGGCTCAATGGTCCAGACGTCGGCATCCGCATCGAAGACCGGCAGATCCGCACGGATCTTCTCCAGTTTCTTGAGCGCCTGATAGATGCGTCCCTGCACGGTTTCCGGATCGTCCGCCTTTGCCGCATCCTCCCAGGAGAAGTTTCCACGATGCAGATAACGGCTGTCCTCGCACTTGAGCGGATCATCATGATAGCTATTGTCGTTCAGCTGACCGATCTCATCACCGGAATACAGGACCGGGATACCGCTCTGCGACAGCAGGAAGGCGTGCAGCGTGATGACCAGGCGGATCGCGGAATCCAAAGCGGCCGGATCATTCATTTCCAGCGCTCCCTCAACACCGCACAAAGAAGCCGTGGTGCCGCACATGCGGGCGTCGCCCAGGCGCGGATCGTCGTTATACAATTCGCCTCTGGCCATGCTGCCCGGGAACAGTCCGCGCAGATAATCATTCAAGAATTTCTGATGCAGGACCTCATCCATGCCGAACTGTGCCAGATAGGGGTAATCCAGGCCCCAGCCGATATCGTCGTGGCAGCGCAGATAATTCAGGAAAGTGTACTGTTTCGGCAGAGCGAATACGGTATCCAGCTGATGACGCAGTGCCCGTACGTCCTTTGTGGCCACCGTGTGCCAGGTACTTGCCATGGTCGTCACATTATAGAGCATCTGGCATTCCGGCTTTTGGACCGTACCGAAGTATGGCACGACCTTGGACGGCTCCATGACCACTTCGCCCAGTAACAGCGTGCCGGGGCACACGATATCGCAGGCCAGGTGCATCATGCGGACCAGCGTATGGACCTGCGGCAGATTGCGGCAGTTGGTGCCCAGTTCTTTCCAGATATACGGTGTCGCGTCCAGACGGATGATGTCGATGCCCTGGTTGCAGAGATAGAGCATGTTTTCCGTCATGTCGTTGAACACGGTCGGGTTTGCATAGTTCAGATCCCACTGATAGGGATAGAAGGTGGTCATGACGACCTTGCCGGCTTCTTCGCACCAGGTGAAATTGCCGGGCGCTGTCTGCGGGAAGACCTGCGGGACAGTGCGCTCGTAGATATAAGGGATCTCCCAGTCATCGTAGAAGAAATATCTGTCCTGATACTCTTTCTCACCGGCACGTGCCCGTTTCGCCCATTCATGATCCTCCGAAGTGTGGTTCATAACGAAATCCAGGCAGACCGACATGTTGCGCTTATGGCAGTCCTCCGCTAAAGATGCCAGATCTTCCATCGTGCCCAGTTCCGGCTGGACCTTGCGGAAGTCCGCTACAGCATAGCCGCCGTCACTGCGCCCGGCCGGGCTCTCCAGCAGCGGCATGAGATGTACATAGTTGATACCGCTCTTTTCCAGATAGTCCAGGTGGGCATGTACGCCTGCAAGAGTGCCGCCGAAGCACTGGGTATACATCAGCATGCCCAGCGTGCTCCTGTCTTTATACCACTCCGGGAACACTTCTCTGGCAGCGTCGATATCTTTCAGGTCCTGACTGCGTTCCTCATACATGCGTTTCAGCATGGACACGAAATAATCATAGGCGTGCGCATCGTTGTACAGCTCCATGTACAGCCAGCGCAGTTCATCCTGACACGCGCGGAAACGCGCATTGAAAACAAGATCGCTCATCGTGCAGCTCCTCCACTTCTTTTTGATAACGATTTCATTGATTCGATTATAAAGCAGAATGATTCCAGTTTTCAAGGACATAATAACGAAAAAGAGGCCAAAAATGGCCTCTTGGTTTTGTGCATATTGCACGATTATAAAACGATACTATCCCATGGCTGCAAGGTAAAATCGAAGTTCCTGCCCTGATACTGCAGATGGAAGTCGAAGGGCTGCTCATCGATATTGACCGCGGTGATCTTCACTTCGCCGTTCAGTTCCCGGGCAAAAGCCCACTGCATATTGCGCTCCAGCACGTTTTTGTATCCACCATACTGTAAGGCAGGAGACGCTGCCCGGGTGCGGGTCAAGGCGGCGATGTGCTGCATCAGCCCCTCATCGCCCTGTTGCATATCTTCGAACCGCAGGGGTTTACGCAGCGGGAGATCCGCTTCCGCCCCATGTCCTTTACGTCCGGTCATGCCCCATTCGCTTCCATAATATATGGAAGGGATGCCCGGCATCGTAAGAAGCACCGTATAGAGCGCTTTCAATGCTCTTGTATCGTTCACCTGGTCTGCGATGCGGGTCTGATCATGATTGTCCAGGAAATTATACAGGAATTTGCCTTTGTACATACCCCATTCCGGGTTCGTCTGCCGGTTGATCCCATACGAGATCTCGAACAGATTGCGGGTGTTGATGGAAGAATACAGCCCCTTCCAACACTCATAATTCGTGATGGAATCCAAAAGGCCCGGCCCGATCATCTGGCAGTTCGCGCAGTTCATGAACTCGCCCATCAGCCAGAAGTCCGCCCGACGGCTCTTGGTGTATGCGTTCAGTTCCCGGATGAGATCCGGATGCAGGACATCAGCCGTATCCAGACGCAGCCCATCGATGCCATAGTCATCCATCCAACCGCCGACGATATCCAGAAGATACCGCCGTACGTCCGGATGCGACAATTCCAGTTTCACCAGGTTCCAGTCCCCGCCCCAGGTGTTATACACGCAGGGATCGCCCAGCGGGTTGCCCCAGTCGAAGCGCAGATTCGAAAACCACCAGCGATAGGGAGAAGCATCCCGCTGCTCAAGCACGTCCTGATACAGGCGGCAGCCACGGCCGACGTGGTTGAACACACCGTCCAGCACCACGTAGATCCCGGCCTCATGCAACGCATCGATGACCCGCTTCAGGTCCTCTTTGGTGCCCAGGCGACGGTCCGGCATCGTATAATCTATGGTATCATAGCCATGCCGCATGGACTCGAAGACCGGCCCCAGATACACGGCGCCGATCCCAAGATCCTTCAGATGCGGGATCCAGTCCAGCAATCCCTGGATCCGTGCGCCTGCCGTTTTGTCACCTTCATTATACAAGGGCGCCGCGCAGGCGCCCAGTGGATAGATATGATAAAATGTTGTTTCGTTATACCAGCTCAAGGCTCATGAAACTCCTTGTTTATTCTGCATTGTCACTTCCATCGAAGACCGGAGTCATCTCGACATCGAATTCAATCGGATCGCCCAGATCTGAATCACCCGCGACCTGGCCACGATAATACTCGTGAGAGCCGCCTTTTTCAGCACCGGACTCTTCTTCCGGTTCATCCTGCTGCGGTTCCTCCTCAGGTGCTTCTTCCGAAGGCTCTTCCTGACGCGGCTTCTTTTTCAGGTCATCCAGAGAAAGCGTGATGCGCTCTTTCTCCTCTTCACTGCGCTCTTCGATGATAAAACTGTCCAGAATGTTGTTTTCCTGTATACTTTCTGTCTGCGGCATTTTAGGCTCGGTCTTTTTGGCACAGCCCGAAAGGGCAGCCACCATCAGCACCAATATGCACACACGTACGATCCTCTTCAACATTCTTGTTTCCTCCCCTTGTGTTCCTTTTACCTGTAATACATATCCGGGCACACAAAGGTTACACAGTTTTTGAAATTTTTTATCCGCCGTGCGGAATACTTACTCTTTCGTTCCGGGGATCGACTTGTCCGGTTTCTCAAACAGGAAACGCTCGTCCAGTGTAATGTGGAAACCCTCTGCCAGATCGCGGAAGTTCTGCGGGGTGATGGTCTGCGTCTTGTGATGGCTCATGGACATGACCTTGACCAGGATCTCCGCCGCCTTCTCGATGGTATGCATCAGACCAAAGGTCAGATCGAAGGTCTCACCGGAGCAGAAGATACCGTGCATCGCCCAAATGACAGCGTTGTACTGCTCCATCAGTTTGCTGGTCTCCACACCGATCGCACGTCCGCCGGGGACCATCCAGTCGACCACGCCAACGCCTTCCGGGAATACGACAGGACACTCCGTCGCCATTTCCCACAGCTCACGGGTAAAGATCTCGTCTTTCAAAGGCAGAACGAAGGACAATGCGATGACGTTCGTGGTATGTGCATGATAGATGATGCGGTGTTTGCCGCCGCTGACACGCTTCTTGACTTCATGGTTCATCAGATGTGTCGGCAGTTCGGAGGTGGGGAACCCATTCTCGATGAAGCCCCAACGGATCTTATAATTCTCACCCGTCTCGTCGATCTCGATGATGCCGATGGCGGATTCGGGGTCCTTGCGGATATTGCGGAAATACTGGCCGGTACCTGTCACCAGGAAAAATTCGCCGGCCAACCCGGGCACGCTGGTACCGATCGGATGCCATTCACCATAAAAACGGAAGCGGCTGCGCACGCTTTCTACTTCATGATCTTTCATACGATAGGACAGATTGCCGCCGTTGCGCTCATGCCAGCCCATGCGGTATCCTTCATCTGCCAGATCGATAAAATCCTGTACAAATTTAGCTTCGGTAACTTTCATGGCTCATCCTCCTTGAGATTGTTGTATTAATTATAGCACAAGGTGTCAGCTTTGCATACCATCACTTTGCAAATAAATTTATATGGACTTTTATGCGTTACTACTGTATAATGATGCAAGTGAGTCTTTAGCAAAGGAGATCAAAATGGATATTTTCAGCAAATGCTATAACTTCAAACTGGCGAATTCCTTGCGTGAAATGGACCTGTTCCCCTATTTCCGCGAACTCCAGTCCCGTCAGGATACGGAGGTCATCATGGAAGGCAAACGCCGGATCATGCTGGGTTCCAACAACTATCTGGGATTGACGACCCGACTGCAGATCATCGAAAAGGCCAAGGAAACGCTGGATGCTTACGGCACCGGCTGCTCCGGATCCCGTCTGTTGAACGGCACTCTGATCCTGCACCAGCAGTTTGAAAAAGAGATGGCTGAATTCTGCATAAGGAAGACGTGGTCACTTTCTCCACCGGCTTCCAGTCCAACCTCGGTATCATCAGCGCTCTGGTCGGCCGCGGGGATTATGTGATCTGTGATAAAGAGAACCATGCATCGATCTACGATGGCTGCAAGCTGAGCTATGGCAAAATGCTGCGCTATAACCACAATGATATGGAAGGCCTGGAGAAGCAGCTGCAGAAGGTACCGGAGACGGCTGGTGCTTTGATCGTTACCGACGGTGTCTTCTCCATGGGCGGCGATATCGCGAATCTCCCGGAGATCTGCCGGCTGGCGAAACAATACGGAGCCCGTGTCATGGTGGACGATGCCCACGGTCTGGGCGTCATCGGTGAAGGCGGCCGCGGTACTGCCAGCTACTATGGTCTGGAGGACGAGGTCGATGTTTACATGGGCACTTTCTCCAAATCATTGGCCAGTCTGGGCGGCTACATGTCGGCCAGCGCCGCGGTCTGCGACTACGTCCGCGTCTCCTCTCGTCCCTACATGTTCTCCGCTTCCATTCCTCCGGCATGCATCGCCGTGGCCACTGAAGCCCTGCATACCATGAAAGAACATCCGGAGATCGTGGACCGTCTGCAGGAGATCTCGGCGTACATGCGCTCAAAACTGCTGGAGAAAGGCATCCGCATCCGCCTGTCCGAGACCCCGATCATCCCGATCTTCACCTACGATCCCATCCGTACCCTGCAGATCCAGAAGGAACTGTATGAAAACGGTGTTTACGTCAACGCAACTCTGCCGCCGGCGGTAGCTCCGGGCGAATGCCTGCTGCGCGTCAGCCTGATGGCCACGCACACCGAAGCCCAGATCGATGAAGCGGTGGATATCATCGCCGATGTCCTGAGCCATTATGACCTGGAAGCACCGGCGGAGATCGATTTCGACAGCCTCATCTGAAACACGTTCTGACATCAAAAAAGCCGTGGAGCACTTACATGCTTCACGGCTTTTCATTTGACTGGAAACAAAGGATCAGTCCTTGGTCAGTTCCGCGTATTCCGCCTGCGCTGCACGCAGCAGATCTTCCGGATCCAGGTGGATCTGTGTACCGATCCGGCCGGCGCTGACATAGATCTTATCGAACAATTGAGCTGTTTCATCGATGCGGGTGACAAATTGCTTCTTCATACCTACAGAAGTACAGCCGCCGCGCACATAGCCGGTCAGATCGAAAAGTTCTTTGACATGGATCATCTGGATCGATTTGACGCCGACCGCGCGGGCACATTTTTTGAAATCCAGCTCCTCAGCGACCGGGATCACGAAGACATAGTGCTGCCCATCGGAACCTACCGTCACCAGGGTTTTGAAGACTTCGTCGTATGCAAGCCCCAGTTTGTCTGCGATCTCAAGCCCGTCCGTGAACTCGTCACACTCATAATCCAGGCTCTCATAGGCGATGCCCATCCGTTCCAGGATGCGCATCGCATTTGTTTTGTTCTCTTGTTTCTTTGCCATATCAGTACGGGTCTACCCTGAATCTTCGTTCACCATCGACCACGGGAACATTTTTGCTTTCGATATGATCGATGCGGATGAAATGTCCGTCCTCCAACTGGTGCAGCATGGAAGAAATGTCCAGGGGCGTGCCTTGCAGCTCCATGGACACGGAACCATCATATTCATTACGCACCCAGCCGGTCAGACCATAGCGGTCGGCCAGGTGACGGGCTGTATAACGAAATCCTACGCCCTGTACCTGCCCATAAAAACAGAACGCTTTTCTGATCAGCTGTGCCATTATTCATACGTTTGTTGCCTTGCGCAGATCCACTGCAGTGATCATCGCCTCAAAAATCTGCTTGTAGGCGCCGGCCAGTTCCTCTGTATAACCATACAGAGCATACGGCACCTGTGCGATGAGATACTGCAGGACTTCATCAGCTTCGGCTTCTTTTTTGACGTTGGTACTCAACTGTTTTTTGTCCCGCATCGTCAGGACGACTGAGTGCGCCACCGTCTTGCCTACGGGAATGATTCCATACAACTTGTGTGTCGTGGTATTTTTCTGCTTGTAGACCCAGACCAGATCCTGATAGTCAATCAACTGCTGCGGAGAATTATACAGGACCGCATAGTGTCTGCCGAAGTCAGCCGTACGGGTCTTAAGACCGCCGTTCAAGTCCTCGTCGATATAATCCGGATTCAAACCACGGCTCTGGATGACCTCGTCCACCTTCTTGCGGTATTTCTTTCCGGCGAGACGGATCAGGATGATGGCGGCGATCGCAAGGAAACCGGCCGCGACGAGCCCGAAGATGACCGCATCCGTGCCTGCGGATTTTCCTTCGACCATATCCAGTTTGTAGTAGACGGCCATGGAACCGACTTCCAGGCTGCTGATACCGGACGCCTCGAACCAATCGATGAAAAACTCCTTCTCTTTCGGCGCCATGTTGGTCAGCTTGCCGCGGCCTTTCAAATAGGTCGTAGGTTCACTGCCGCCGTTGAGATAGTCCATGGTCTCATCCATGATCTGATCGGCCGTACTCTGCATGCTTTTAGGAACATAGATCCCCAGATATGTCCCGTCCTGTTCCAGCGGTGCGATATAATAGACTCCCTTTTTATCCTCGGCATACCCGCCGACCAGATAATGCAGATTCGCCTCATACCACGTGCCTGTGCGGATCTGGGAGCCGTTATACTCCATCAGATCGTGGACCTTCTCATGCGCATCATTATACGATGCGAACGCGGCCAGTCCGAACAGGACCGCCAATGCCGCAAAAAGGATGATCAGCGGCAGACGGCCTTTTGTTGCATGTTTACTAAGCCGTTTGTCAAGACTCATAATCGTTTTTTCCTCCCCTTGGGTTTTTCTATATTATACTCTTTTTCCTGTTTGCATTCAAGGGACTGTCTGTGATACTATAAAACAAAATAATAAGGAGGTTTTCGATATGCCCCTGATTTCTGAAGCCTGTCACCGGCAATTAACCGAACATATTTTACCTTTCTGGCTGACGTTGAAAGATGAGACCTATGGCGGATTCTATGACTACGTTGGTTATGATCTCGCTGTGGATCGTACTTATGAAAAAGGCTGCATCCTGAACAGCCGCATTTTGTGGTTTTTCTCAGAAGCTGCGCTTCTGCTGGGTGATGCTGAGGCGAAAGCGGCGGCAGACCACGCCTACCGCTTCCTT
>JAFVHC010000344.1 GCA_017474705.1 Bacillota bacterium | reverse complement strand
TAGCCGTGGGCGTGAGTCCGAACCCGTTGATTCCGTCGTCGGTGGCAGGACTGGAGATTAGCAAGAAAGGTACGATCGTTGTCAACGACCAGATGCAGTCGGCTATCCCGACGCTCTATGCCGGAGGCGATAAAGTTCGTGGAGGTGATCAGCGGATTAGGAGAAGTACCGATCGCGATGATGACACAATCCACATCGAGGGTGAATTCCGAGCCGGGCATTTCTACCGGACGGCGGCGGCCGGAAGCGTCCGGTTCGCCCAGTGCCATTTTGATGCAGGTCATGGCACGAACGTTGCCGTTCTCATCAGCCAGGATCTCTGTCGGATTGTTCAGCAAGCGGAAATCGATGCCCTCTTCTTTCGCGTGTTCGAATTCCTCGCGGCGGGCCGGAAGTTCCTCTTCGGAACGGCGATATACGACATAGACCTTGTCTGCGCCAAGACGCATGGCGGAACGAGCCGCGTCCATAGCAACGTTACCGCCGCCCACGACGGCGACTTTCTTCGCACGCATGATCGGCGTGGTGCTGTCCTCACGATACGCTTTCATCAGATTGACGCGGGTCAGGAATTCATTGGCGCTGTAGACGCCTTTCAGGTTCTCGCCCGGGATATTCATGAATCGGGGCAGGCCGGCACCGGAACCGATGAATACGGCCTCGAAACCATCTTCCAGCAGTTCATCGATGGAAAGGACTTTGCCGATGACCATATTGGTCTCGATCTTGACGCCAAGCGCCTTCAGACCTTCGACTTCTTTACGCACGATATCCTTGGGCAGACGGAACTCCGGGATGCCATAGACCAGGACGCCGCCTGCGGTGTGCAAGGCCTCGAAGATGGTCACATCGTACCCTTTCTTGACCAGATCGCCGGCACAGGTCAGCCCGGACGGACCGGAACCGATCACTGCGACCTTATGGCCGTTCGGTTCAGGCTTCTTGATCTCAGCTGCGGGCTGCGCATTGTGATAGTCAGCGGCGAAGCGTTCCAGACGGCCGATACCGACGGGTTCGCCCTTGATGCCGCGCACGCATTTGGACTCGCACTGGGTCTCCTGCGGACATACACGGCCGCAGACGGCCGGCAGGGAACTGGATTCGGCAATGATCTGATATGCTTCTTCAAACTGCCCTTCCGCCATTTTAGCAATGAATTCTGGTATATGGATCTGCACCGGGCAGCCTGAGACGCAAGGATGGTTCTTGCAGTTCAGACAGCGTTTCGCCTCATCGATGGCGATCTCGGCGGTATACCCAAGAGCGACTTCTTTGAAATTACGATTGCGGACCTGAGGATCCTGGGAAGGCATCGGGTTTTTGACAGGGGACATGTTCGGCATCACTGCACCTCCTTCTGAAACAAGTTGCAGGTCTCTTCATAGGCGTGACGTTCGAATTCTTTATAAGCGGCGCCACGCTGCATGGCTTCATCAAAATCGACTTCGAAACCATCGAAATCCGGGCCATCGACACAGGCAAACTTCGTCTTGCCACCGACGGTTAAGCGGCAGCATCCGCACATACCGGTACCATCGATCATGATCGGATTCATGCTGACAACGGTCTTGATATCATATTGTTTGGTCAAACGTACGACGAACTTCATCATGATCAGGGGACCGATGGCGATGACTTCATCGTATTGATTGCCCTCTTTGATGAGTTCTTCCAGAGCAGCAGTTACGACACCCTTGGTCCCGTAGGAACCGTCGTCGGTCATAACGCGCAGTTCCTTGCTGGC
>JAFVHC010000343.1 GCA_017474705.1 Bacillota bacterium | reverse complement strand
CATGGCAGGGATCGCTGTTTTCAGCGAATTTCCGAGAGCGCGCTGGAATTGTGCACTTGCCGTGATCTTCTGCAGGGATTCCGGCGTAATGCTGCAAAGGACCTGCAGAATCGGATAAAGCAGACATCCGATAAAAAACAGGATCATGATCGTTTTTATCAGCAGAGAGCTTCGATTATCACGGTTCATAGGATCCTACCTCGCATATTGGCTCAGAGAATCGATCTTCAGCTTCAGATTATGGATCACGAAATCCTTAACGTACTGATCCGCGGGGTGATCGACGATATTGACCGGTGTGTCATGCTGATGGATCTTCGCGTCACTCATCACGATGATATGCTCTGACATCGCGAAGGCCTCTTCCTGGTCATGAGTGATATAGACCATGGTCGTGCCGAGCTTTTTCTGGATCTCTTTCAGCTCCTGACGCAAAGCGAGCCGTGTGGCGACATCCAGGGCGCTCATCGGTTCATCAAAGAGGATCACATCCGGGCGGAGAGCTAAAGTACGCGCGATGGCGACCCGCTGCTGCTGCCCGCCGGAGAGCATATGCGGCTTTTTGTTGATGTGTTCGGTCAATCCCACTGTTTCCAATTGCTCCAGCGCGATCTTTCTGCGTTCGTTTTTCAGTTCGGGATGGAATCGCAGTGCGTATTCGACGTTTCCGAGAACGGTCATGTTTTCAAACAGCGCGTAGTTCTGAAAAACGATCCCGATGCCGCGTTTCGACGCAGGAAGGTTTGTAATGTCCGCACCTTCTTTAAAGATTTTTCCGCCGGTCGGCTCCAGCAGACCGATCAGAATCCGCAGAATGGTGGTCTTTCCGCATCCTGATGGGCCGAGGATGGAGAGAAATTCTCCATCCTCGATATCAAAACTCACATGGTCAAGGGCTACCTTGGTACCGAATGTTTTGTACAAATCAGTGACGCGGATCTTGATCCGTTTATCCTGATTTATTCGTACATCCATTGGTCCAAAAGCTCCTGTCTTGCTTCCAGTGTATCCACACCCATGTCAGCGTAAACGATGTCTTTCGGGAATCCCGGGATCTCCAGATCACCGACTGCCAGACCGTGCTCCGGGCCGATCTTCGCGTCTTCGTAAATAACATCAGAGAAGAGATAGCTGAAGACTGCTTTTACGGCATCGGTCTCATGGCCTTTGATGATGGCTGTGCCATCGTTGCTCCACGGATGACCGCCTTCGACTTCAATGATCTGCAGGTTCACGCCTTCATTGATCTTGTTGGCTGCCTGATAGGTCATGCACAGGGCGATGCCGGCTTCTTTTTCAACCAGAGCGGACAGCGGGGCGGAACCGGAAGAGGTGAAAGCCAGAACGTTCGGAGCGAGTTTGTCAAAGTATTCAAATGTCTTTTCCTGGCCCCAGAGTTCGGCAAGCATCTTCAGGAAGATATAGCCGGTACCGGAGGATGAAGGATTCGGCATCTGGATCAGGCCTTTGTATTCGGGTTTGGTCAGGTCTTCCCAGGAAGCGGGAACTTCAAGACCCTTGTCAGCCATCACGTCAAGGTTGACGGCGACACAGCCGCTGTACATCGTCCACGGCATCCAGGCTTTGTCTTCGACCTTCATAAAATCAGCAAAGATGCTGTCATCATAGGAGGAATGATCGGACCAGATGTCCTTCAGGTCAGTCATGAAGAAATAACCGAGGTCAAGAACGATGTCAATATCTGTATCCAGGCCCTCGTTCTTGAGTTTGGCAAAAAGCTCACTTGATCCCATATATTCCATCTGAATATCATATTCCGGGAACTTCGCACGGATCTGTTCCTGGATCGGATCAGCTCTTGAGGAGGACAAACAGTGGTAAATGACAACTTTG